>JAFNGP010000299.1 GCA_017885175.1 bacterium | reverse complement strand
ATGGCGAGGTAGTAATGCGGCTGGGGATCGAGCGAATCGATCGCGACGGCCTTCGAGATATGCGCGTCGGCGGCCTCATACTCTCCCGCTTCGAAGAGCGCGTATGCGGCGTGGGCGTGCGCGAGGAGATCGTTCGGGTTCGCCTCGATCGCCTTCTCGAACATCCGGAGCGCCTCGTCGCGTCTGTTCTGCCCGTCGAAGATCACTCCCATGTTGACGTACGCCTTCGAGAGGCGCGGGGAGAGCGCGGCGGCCTTCGCGTAATAGTACAGCGCCGAATCGGGTTTCTCTCCCTCGTGGAAGGCGACGCCGAGCTGGAAATAGATCTCGGGATCGTCCTTTCGCGTTCCGAGGAGATACGCGAGGTACGCGATGCGAGGGCCGGGCGCGAGCCCCTCGAGCACCTGGCCGAGCGAATCAGGTTTTGACGGAGACGCGGACCGGGGACCGGCGGGAGCCGATAACGACACGAATATCGCGAGAAGGCAGATAGAGAGCGGACGAAGCATGATCCGGAACCTCCGCGGACCGTTCGTCAGCGTTCCGTCCTTCGCCTCGACCAGGTCTCCGAGGCGCTCAGGCCGACCGACATTCTAAAAACCCGCTCGTCCACGCCGTTATTGCCGATCGACCCGATCTGCCCGATCTCGAAGGAGAGGTCGATCGCCCCGGGGCCTCCGGGAAGCTTGAAGCCGGTCCCGAACGTGACGAAGCGCGATTTCACGAGATGCCCGGCGGGATACTCGAGATGCCAGCGGTTCTCGTAAAATCCGAGCCGCAGGGGAATCCTCATGAAAAAGCTGCCCGCCGCGCCGCCGCGATTTTCCACGCCGAGCGCCACGAGCCTCTCCTCCCCTATCGATCCGGCCAGCTGCTCGAAGCCCCGGGTTTCCGGAGCGCTCCGCCGCCAGTAATGGGCGCTCACCCACCAGCGCCCGGTGATTCCGAACGCGGCGCCGGCCTCCCAGGAGGACGGGATCTCGAATTGCCACGCCGCGACCGAATCGAACTCGGCGCGGCTGTAGCTGAACGTTTCGTCCCCCTCGTACGCGACGCCGCCGTTCCACCCGAGTCCGAGGGAAAGCCGGGGATAGACGTTCACCAGCGCGGATCCGGACCATGAGCTTCCGGAGAAACTCCTGACGCGTTTCGACTCGGTCGACGCGTAATAGTCTCTTCTGTACTCCGTCCGGTAGCCGTCCTCGATGGAGCCGCGCTCGAGCCGATAGGCGCCCGCGACGCGCGCCCATGACACGGGCCTCCAGGCGAGGGTGAGCGGCACGTTGAAGAGGCCGCTTCGATGGCGGTACACCTCGTACGCCGTCGCCGGGTTTTCGATCGGGTGCTCGAAGGAAAAATCTCCCTTGCCCGTGAACGCGGTCTGGTAGCCGAATCCGAAAACGAGCCCCCTCCGCACCGGCACGCCGAGCATGACGGACGGAAGCTGGAACCGGCTCTCGTACGCGGTGGCCGCCCCGCTCCGGACGTTCGAGACGCTCAATACTTCGACGAGGGAAAACGTCAGGCGGGAAATGTCGGCCATCGCGGCCGGATTCGCCGAAACGGCGCAGGCGGTATCGATCACGGCGTAGGAGGAAAGCCCGAGGGCCCGGTAACGCGCGCTGCCGGAGAACTGGTGCTCGCCGAGAAAGTTGATGCCGAAGATCGATTGGGCGAACGCCGGAGCGAGCGGCCCGGCGGCGAGAATAAACGCCGTCGCAAGCATGGCGGCGAAGGTTCTATTTCTCATCGCGCGCCTCCGAAATCGGCGGGAAGCGAATAGAAAATCTCGATATACGGGGCGTCGGCGTCCACCGGGACGAGCCCCGACACGAAGGAGACCCTCTGTATGCGGGCCGCTTCGAGGTTCGACTGCAAAACCAGTCCCGTGTTCGCGCGGGCGTTCCTGAGCAGGTCGCCCATATAGCCCCTGAGAGGCATCCTGATCGTTTTCGAGACCGTGGGATCGAGCGAGTTCTGATCGACGCCCGTGCCCTTGAGGAAACCCGCCGAAAGAGTGTCGGCCGCGTCGGGCGCGTAGAGATAATAGTTGAACACGGGCGACNNTCGGGGATGCCGACCGGATCGTAGCTGAACGAGATGCGCCGCGCGATGCCTCCGACGCAGTTGAGCCCGGCCTGCTCGAAAACCGCCACCGAGTAGTCGGCGATCGAGCCGAAGTTGGCCGAAGTGCCGTCCGTGAACGTCACGCGCACCGCGGGAGGATCGCTGCCGTATTCGCGCGCCTTCATCTCGATCGAGGTCGTATCGCCGGGGACCGCGGCCCAGACGATGGCGATCCCTTTGTGCTCCCGCGTCCCCGAAAGCCACCCCTTGACGACGGCGGTATCGATATCGTATTCGGTGCGCTCGATGTTGAGCGTATCCACGGTCCTGCCGAGGGAATCGCGGATCGGAACCGATTCGTACGGCGGCACCGCGGTGATGCTCGACGTGTCGCTGAAGCTCGCGTCAAGCTCATGAATGGTCACGGGAAGCTTGAAATCCTCCGGCGTCGACACCTGCATCGCGAGATGGAGCCGGGCCGACGAGACGGTCTTGCCGGCGTTCGAATCCGCAAGGGTGAAATCGAATCTGAGAAGCACGGCGCGGTACTCGATCCCTCTGAGTCTCCCGAGGATCAGGAGCGGCCCCGTTCCGACTCCTTCCGGAACGGAGACCGTGGCGGCGCTCACCGGAACGACCACCCGGCGAATCTCTCCCCCCTTGACTCCGTACGTGCCGTCGTCGACGAATTTTTCGGACACGGGTCCCTGGGGATCCGAGCTGCAGGACAGCGCGAACGCGAGAAACGAGGCGACGATCCGGTATTTCGATTTCAATTTCATATCCTCAATGTAATGTCGACAGAAGCGCGCACCAAGAACTATCACACATCCCGCGAGAACGTCAAGGCGAATGCCCGGCCCCTTCACCGCTGCCTTTTCCTGAGAATGCCCACGACGGTGCCCGTGAAGAGCTCTCCCGCGAGCGGCGAGCGCGCGAGCGGAGCGAGCCACGAGTATTTGGGCGGCTTCAGCTCCTCGAAGGCGACATCGAGGTCCGCTATTCGACCGAGAATGCGGTGATAGCGGCGAACCGTAATTCTGTTGAGCTCCCGGTGGAATTCATCCATG
>JAFNGP010000298.1 GCA_017885175.1 bacterium | reverse complement strand
CATCGTCTGGGCCCTCGCTCACAAGGTTCGGGTCCTCGCGATCGCGTTCGCGCTGTTCGCCGCTTCGGTCGCGGTCGTTCCGATGCTCGGCGTCGAGCTTATTCCGCAGCTTTCGCAGGGAGAGTTCAAGGTCGAGTTCCGCCTGCCGCCGGGAACGCCCCTCGAGGTGACCGACGCGAATATCGTGAAGGTGACGGGCTCTTCGCTCGACGTTCCGAAAATCTCGACGATGTATTCGGTCGCCGGCACGGGAAACCGCATGGACGCGAACCCGGAGCAGGGCGGCGAGAACTGGGGCGAGTTGAGCGTCATGCTCGGCCGCGGGGCCGGCCGCGAGGATGAGGAGCGCGCCATGGGCGCGCTTCGCGAGCGCATGCAGGGGCTTCCCGACGTGCAGTACAAGTTCGCGCGGCCCACGCTCTTCACCTTCAAGACGCCCATCGAGATCGAGGTCGCCGGATTCGACCTCGGCGAGCTCCGGCGCATCTCGAACGAGATCGCCGGCCGACTCGAAACGTCGCCGCGCTTCGCCGACGTGAAATCCACGATGCGGAGCGGCCACCCCGAAATACAGATACGCTTCGATCGCGAGCGCGCGGCGGCGCTCGGATTCCCCGTCTATCAGATCGCGCAGCGCGTCGTCGACCAGGTGCGCGGCGCCGTGGCCACCCGCTACTCCTCGCACGACCGGAAGATCGACGTCCTCGTCCGCGCGAGCGAAAGCGACCGCAACTCGGTGGAGAAGATCCGCAAGCTCATCATCAATCCGGAGAGCCCGTTCCCGGTGACGCTCGACGCCGTCGCCGACATCGTCATCGACACGGGTCCGGGCGAAATCAGGAGAACCGACCAGGAACGCGTGGCGCTCGTAACGGCCAATCTCGGCTACGGCGACCTCGGCGGCGCGGCCGACGAGATCGACGCGATCATCGCGGGAATCGCGATGCCGTCCGGCGTGGTCGCCCGCCTCGCGGGGCAGAACCGCGAGATGACGGCGTCGTTCCGATCGCTCATGCTGGCGCTCATTCTCGCCATCTTCCTCGTCTACCTCGTCATGGCGTCGCAGTTCGAGTCGTTCCTGCATCCGTTCGTGATACTCTTCACGATACCGCTCGCGCTCATCGGCGCGGTCCTCGCGCTTCTCGTCACCGGTTCGACGATCAGCGTCGTCGTTTTCATCGGTCTCATCCTGCTCGCGGGGATCGTCGTGAACAACGCGATCATTCTCGTCGATTTCGTGAACCAGCTCCGCGCGCGCGGGATGAAGAAGACGGAGGCGATCGTCGCGGCGGGGCGCTCGCGTCTCAGGCCGATTCTCATGACGACCCTCACGACGGTGCTCGGGCTCATCCCGCTCGCTCTCGGCATCGGGGAAGGAGCCGAGATCCGGTCCCCTATGGCGATCACCGTGATCGGGGGGCTGAGCGTTTCGACGCTCCTCACGCTCGTCGTAATCCCGGTCGTCTATTCGGTGCTCGACAGGAAGGAATAGCGCCAGATCCCATGAATATCACCGAAACCGCAATCAGGCGTCCCGTGACGATGCTCATGATTCTCGCCTGCTGCGTCGTGCTCGGCGTCGTGGCCTCGAGGCTCCTGCCCCTCGAGTTCTTCCCCTCCCTGGACGCTCCGTTCCTCGGCGTCGAGCTCCCCTACCCCAACTCGACACCCGAGGAGATCGAGCGCCAGATCACCAAACCGGCCGAGGAGGCGCTCGCCACGATCAGCGGGATCAAGCGCATGGTCTCCGACTCGGGGGAGAACGGCGCCAACATCCAGATCGAGTTCGACTGGGGCGCCGACGCGAACGTCAAGGCGCTCGAGGCGAAGGAGAAGCTCGACGGCGTCCGCCATCTCTTCCCGGCCGATTTCCAGCGATTCTACGTCAGAAAATTCTCCACGTCCGACATGCAGATGCTGATACTGCGCATCTCGAGCGACCGGGATCTCTCGAACGCCTACGACATGCTGAACCGCAACGTGAAACGCCGCATCGAGCGCATCGACGGTGTATCCCGGGTCGATCTCTACGGCATTTCGCGGAAGGAGATCCGCATCCAGCTCCTCGCCGACCGGATCATCGCGCACCGCGTCGATATCGCGCGCGTCGTCGAAACGCTCCGCCGGAGCAACTTCCTCGTCACGGCGGGCAAGATAACGGACGGGGGCCGGCGCTTCGTCGTGCGCCCCATCGGGGAATTCGGGAGCCTCGAGGACATCGGCGAGGTCGCGGTCGGCCCGAACGGGCTTCGTCTCAAAGACGTCGCGACGATCTTCTACGAGCACCCGAAGCTCGAATACGGCCGCCACCTGAACCGCCGCTACGCGATCGGCATCGACGTTTTCAAGGAGGCGGGCGCGAACCTGGTCGGGGTGACGAAAAACATTCTCGCCGAGGTCGAGGAGATCAAGAAGCTCCCCGAGATGGCCGGCATCAACATAATGTATATGGACAACCAGGCCGAGGGAGTGACGAGCTCGCTCCGGGAAATCCTCAATTCCGGGTTGATCGGCGGCTTCCTCGCCGTCATCGTTCTCTATTTCTTCATGCGGCGCATCACGACGACCCTCATGATAGCCCTCGCGGCGCCGCTCTCGGTCCTCGTCACGCTCATCTTCATGTATTTCCTCGGCGTATCGCTTAACATTCTTTCCATGCTCGGGCTCATGCTCGCGATCGGCATGCTCGTCGACAACGCGGTGGTCGTCACGGAGAGCATCCAGCGCCATCAGCTTCTCGATCCATCCGGGAAGGGAGTGATCCAGATCGGCGTGCGCGAGGTCGCGCTCGCCGTCACGGCCGGAACCATCACGACCTGCATCGTGTTTCTCCC
>JAFNGP010000297.1:884-2689 GCA_017885175.1 bacterium | reverse complement strand
GTCACGGGCAAGGGCGCCTGCTGACGGCGGCCCGCTCCACAGACTCACCGATTCCGCCGTTGCCTCGACAGATCGCTCCGGGACGGATTGTCTTGACCGGATACGCCGCATCTCCGTATACTCGCCGTCCGGTGAACTTATGAGGCTATATCGCGATCTCATCGTCATTTCCGCGGGATTCTGCGCGCTTCTGCTCGCCACGATAGTGATCCCCGTATGGGTCTGCATACCGCTCGGCTGCGCCCTCGCCGCGGCCATGATCATACGCCGTCGATCCGATCGCCGCAGGAAGATGGATGCGATCAACCTGCGACTCACGAACCTCAGGAGCGAGGGTCTCGTCATAGAGGAAAAGGTGAAGGGATCGGACGAGGACGTTTTCCACCGCATGATCATGACCCTTCTCGGCGACCTCGAACGGTCGCTTTTCAAGCTCGTTGAAAAGAATATTCAGCTCCTGAGTCTGAAGGAGATCGGGAGGACGATCATCAGCTCCCTCGACGAGCATCGCCTCATCGATTCGGTCTTCGAGTATCTGAACCGCGGCATCGGATACAAGGAAACGGCCTTCATCATTCTCCGCAGAAAAAAGAGATCGTTCCAGGCGATCGTGACGATCGAGCGGCCCTCGCGCGTTATTCGCCGCGTGCTCAACTTCGGGTTCGGGGATCTCACGAGCGCCGTATACGATTCGTTCCTTTCGGGCAAGCCCTTCCTCATCAAGGACGCGGAGATGCATCCGCTTTTCGCCGTCGGAGGGGAACAGGTATTTCCGGGGAGCACGATGACATCGTACATCTGCGTTCCTCTCATGAAATCGAACGAAACGGTCGATTGCTACGAGAATGAGGACTGTCCGCTCAGAAAAACGGCGCACCCCTCCGGGGAGGCGCACACCGAGATTCCCTACCTGCGGAGCGAGGAATGCCTCTCGTGCGGAGCGATACCGCTGCTCGGCGCGCTCATCGTCACGGACGGGTACCGGGCCACTCCGCTCACGAACATCGACCAGGTGACGCTCGAGACGGTCGGGTCCCTCGTAAGCTCGAACATGGAAAACTGGTACCTCTACCAGGAGCTCCGCCAGGAGGAGCTGTTCAGGGAGCGGGTCATCGAGGGGATGTTGAACGGCGTTTTCGTCACCGATCGCGACGGGAACGTAACGCTCGCGAATCGTACCGCGCGCGACATGAGCCAGTACAAGCAGCGGCAGATACGGAGCCTCAGGATCGACGATGTCATTATCGGAGAAATGGCCGGCGGAGCGAAGAAATCGCTCGTGTTCCCGGTGCTCGAGAGCGGGTCGCCGCTCACGTATTTCGACGGCTATCTCCGTCGCAAGGACGGCATTCATATACCGGTCAGACTGACGGCGTCGGCGCTGTCCGGAGACGACGGCGAGGTGCAGGGCGCCATCATCGAGTTCATCGATATGAGCGAGATCAAGCGGATGGAGGAGGAGATACGCTACCTCGACCGGCTCGCCGTTCTCGGGCGCTTCACGTCCGCGGTCGCTCACGAGATCAGGAATCCCCTTACCGGCATCGCCGCGGGCATACAGTACATCAACCGGTCGCAGGGTCTGAGCGCGGAGCATCGCGAGAATATTTCCTTCATCCTCGCCGAGGTCGACAGGCTCAACCGGATCATCACGGATCTCTTCAAGGTCGCCAAGCCAAGCCACTTGCTCTGCCAGAAAACGGGCGTCCGGGATATCATCGAGCGCAGTCGGCGATCGCTCGACGACCTGTTCAAGAACAAGGGAATTGATTTTACAATAGCCGTTGACGATAATGTTCCCCTGG
>JAFNGP010000297.1:0-879 GCA_017885175.1 bacterium | reverse complement strand
GGGGGCGATCCCGATGTCGTGCGGGAGAAGGACCGCGATATGGTTTGCATCGAGATTATGGACAGCGGCGGCGGAATCGCGCAGGAGGACAGGGAAAAGATATTCGAGCCCTTCTTCTCGAGGAAGAAGGGCGGTACCGGGCTCGGGCTCTTCGTGAGCCAGAGCATCGTGCAGCACCACCACGGACGTATTTCCGTTTCCTCCGCGCCGGGCAAGGGCACGTCGTTCAGGGTATATGTGCCGATCGCGCGGCCGAGGAAGGGAGGATCGTATGAAGCCGGTAATCCTTCTCGTTGACGACGAGGATACGATACGGCTCTTCCTCGAGAAGACGCTTCGCGAGGAGGGCTACGAGGCGCTCACCGCGGCGACGGGAACCGAGGCCCTCGAGCTCACGAAGAGCGAGTTGCCCGATCTCGTCCTGCTCGATCTCAAGCTTCCGGACATGAGCGGGCTCGACGTCCTGAAGCAGATCAAGGAAGAGGTTCCCGAGGTGTGCGTCATCATGCTCACCGCTTTCGGCGACATAGAAACCGCCGTGACCGCGATGAAGAAGGGCGCGTTCGATTTCGTAAGCAAGCCGGTCAATCTCGAGGAGCTTCTGATCACGATCGGCAAGGGGCTCGATTCGCGCAAGCTCACGCGGGAGCTCTTCGAGCTCCGGAGGCGGCTGAAGCTCGACGTGGGGGAGAATTATGTCCCCGGCGAGAGCCCGCAGATGAAGGCAATCTATGAAATCGTGAAGCGCATCGCCCAGAGCGACACGACGACGATTCTCATTCAGGGGGAAAGCGGCACCGGCAAGGAAATGATCGCGACGATGATTCACCGCTACAGCTCGCGGCGCGATCAGCCGTTTCTCGAGATCAACTGCGCGTC
>JAFNGP010000296.1:192-2589 GCA_017885175.1 bacterium | reverse complement strand
TGCGGAGGATCTGCGTATGCTGAAGAACCTGACGATTTGTGCTCTCGCGGCGGTTTTGGCATTTTCCATGACGGGGACCCTGCAGGCGCAGGGGGAGGCGGGGGCTCATTGCCTTATCATTCCGCCGAGCGCTCGAGCGAACGGGATGGGGCAGACCTACGTAGCGATCGCCGATGCCGCGACGGGAATATGGTGGAATCCGGCGGGGCTCGCGTTCGTCAATACCGCGGTGGATCTCATGCATTCGCAGCTCGTTCCGGAGCTCGCTTCAGACGTATTCTATGAGTATTTCGGCGGCGCATTCAAGGTCGAGGGGTTGGGGACGATCGGCGGCTCGCTGACCTATCTCACCTACGGCGACTGGGAGGCGCGGGACCAGAACAACAACTATCTGGGCCAGTTCTCCTCGTGGGAGGTCGCGCCGACGCTGAGCGGGGCGGTCAAGGTCTGGAACAACATCGGTATCGGCATGAATATCAAGTTCATCTATATCGACCTCGCGCCGAAGGAGGCGACCGTCGAAGGGCAGGCGGGTAGGGGGAGCTCGGTTGCCGTCGATGTCGGCGGACTCTGGAGGGTGCCCGATTTCACGGTCCTGGGTTACAAGGTCTCCCGGCTCGATCTCGGCGTATGCGTGTCCAATCTCGGACCGGCGATCAGCTTCGTCAACGTCGATCAGGCGGCGGCGCTCCCGCGCAATCTGCGCACCGGCTTCGCCTATACGCCCTACTCCAGCGATGTCGGCAGGGTGACCGTCGCGGCCGAGTTCAACAGGCCTCTCGTGGAGTTCGATCGCTCGAACACGTACCACGCGGGAGCGGAATTCTCCTATATCGATCTGATTACGGTGCGGGCCGGCTACATGCACGACCAGGACGGCAACATCAAGGACCCGACGTACGGCCTCGGGTTCAGCTTCAGCAAGCGCTACCGGCTCGACTGGGCGAGCATTCCTCAGGCGAAGGAGCTCGGCAGGGTCCATCGCTGGTCGATCGGAGTAACGTTTTAGCCCCTGGGAAAGGTTTGACGCGTCGTTGCCGGAGAACCGCTCCCGAATGCCCGGCGCGGTTGCTTTTTTCCCGACTCTTCACTACAATCCCCTGAGCGTGGAATGCCGTCCGGACCTCGGGCGCCGTGCGCATCGCGGAGATGAAATGAATATTCGCCATCGGGCGCTGAAGCGTGGAGGTTGTATGCGTTATGCAGTAGTTCCGTTCGTTGCGTTCCTGCTCGCGCTGTCTCCGGCCCCGCCGCCGGCTTCGGCGAGCCCCGCGCTCGCGTCGCTCGGCGCAGGCTCCGCGGGACCGGGTTGGGCCTCGTCCGTATTTTCGGCGGATGGCGAGCTCGCGTTTCCGCGGGCGAAACCTCTCGGAGAACGTCTCCCCCTTCGCGGGACGCGCGTGGCGACGACGGGCGCATTTCTTTCCGGATCGCCGCCGGCGCAGCCGGGTTCCGGCGCGGGCGCGTCGTGGAGCCGGCGGAATACGGCCGTCGCGATACTCGCGTCGGCGATCCTCCCGGGAATGGGAGAGCTCTACTGCTATCGGACCTCGCGCGATCCCTGGACCCTCGCGCGCGTCCCCGTTTTTCTCGCCGTCGAGGGATATCTCTGGTACAGCTACGTCGACAATCACAGAATCGGCAAGGATTTCAAGCGCGACTACGAGGCGTACGGCGACGCGCACTGGAGTCTGGACAGATTCCTTCACAACCATCCGTGCTGCAAGGGCGGCGGCGCCGACAGCTGCGACAGCTGGCAGGACTACAACAACCGCTGCAAGAACGATTATAACTATTTCTTCTATACGCCCCTCGAAGCGGATAGGGAGGAATATTACGAGAACATGGGCAAGTACAACGCGTTCGCCTTCGGGTGGGACGACGCGGCGCCGTACGTCGCCGAGAATTATCAGTACTGGACTCCCCATCGCGCGTATTACGTGTCGTTGCGCAATGAGAGCGACCGTTACCTGCTCAACGCCGACCAGAGGCTCATGGGGCTCATCGTGAACCGAGTCGTTTCCATGCTCGATACGGGCTTGCTCGCGTACCGGCTTTCGAAGGGGCAGAATCCCGACAAGGGGTGGTCGCTCAGGTTCAAGACGTTCGACAGGACGCCGACCGTTGTTGTCAATCGCCGTTTCTAGCGGAGGAAGAGCGATGAGAAGAATCATGACGTCCATGGTGATCGCCGCGTGCGCGGGGCTGTGCGTTCCCGCCTCCGCGTCCTCGGAATCGGTGTTCGACGCCGGTCGTCTGCAGCCCCCGCTGCTGCGCCTCGAATCCCCGGGCGAGGCGCGGAGCTTCGGTTCCGGCGGAGCGATTCCCCGCGGGGCGGCGCTCGAGGCGGGCGAATCGGGGGGGGGGATCTCGGCGAAGACCGCCGCCGCGTGGACC
>JAFNGP010000296.1:0-167 GCA_017885175.1 bacterium | reverse complement strand
GCCACGTGGATATCGGTCGCGAGCTTCATGTGGATGGGGTATGACCGGGAAAATACCTACAAGGATTTTGCGGTTGTTTTCGCGAACGTGCGCGGGACCGGTCATTCCAAGGATTATTACCGGACCATCGGCGAGTACATGGCGAGCGACGGTCCCGGCGGCTATAA
>JAFNGP010000295.1 GCA_017885175.1 bacterium | reverse complement strand
GCTCGATTTCGGATGCGGGAACGGCGTATTGACCGACGTCGTCAGGCAAGCGCTGCCTTCCGGCTGGAAGGTGTACGGCGCCGATATCAGCGAGACCGCGATCGAAAATGCACGAAAGCGCTATCCGTCGTGCGTGTTTTTCACGGCGGGGGACGGCCGGCGCTTGGACAAGAGATTCGATTTCCTGTTCACGCATCACGTCCTCGAGCACGTTCATGATATCGCTCCCGTTCTCGATGAGATCGACGGCTGCATGAAAGCCGTCTCCACGATGATGCACATCCTGCCCTGCGGCAACGAAGGCAGCTTCGAGCGCGACGTCTGCCTTCTGCGAAAGGACGGGATCGATCCGGAGCTCGAAAACCGGTACTTTTTCGAAGACGAGGGGCATCTGCGGCGATTGACCACGGAGCAATGCGGCGCGCTGTGCGCGAAGCATGGTTTTGTCTTGACGCGCGCGTACTACGCCAATCAACACGATGGAGCCATTAACTGGATTACCCAAAGGAGACCGGATTTCATACGGATGTTCACCGAGAGCTCCGGAGCCGTGGACGAGAGAGCGCGGAGCAGGCTCGAGAAGCTCCGGTACCGGCTTCTGGGACTTTGGGCGTTGCGCTATCCGGTCGTCGTCGTCGAGAGTCGGTTGAAAAACGAGAGCAGAACGTTTCGGGATTACCTCTTGATGATCGCCGGTGTGCCGTTCTATGCGATCGCGAAGCCGGTCGACGCTCATATCAAACGCAGGGCCCTGCGGGAATGGGAGCTGCGAAAAACGGAACGGAACGGCAGCGAAATGTACCTCCTGTTCAAGAGATGCTAGGGGTCCCGGCCCGGCATCCGTCCCGGCGCCGGCACGATCGAAAGGACGCTCCGCAAATGAAAACGCTGGTATGCGCATGCATCCTGATGGCCGTGGCCGGCCGGTTCGCGAGCGCCGCGTCCGCCCCGGGAGACGCCGGCGCCGTCGTCGTGACGGTTGTCGGCATCAGGCCCGATCAGGGCGGGAGCCTGATCGTCGCCCTGTACCGGGACGAGGCGAGCTGGCTCCACGAGGACAAAGCGTTTTTGAAGAAGATCGTGAAGGTTGAATCGGATTCGATGACGGTGACCTTCGAAAGGGTGCCGCACGATTCTACGTATGCTCTCGAGGTCATCCACGATAAGAACGACAACGGCAAGCTCGATATGAGGAAGTTTCCGTATCCGCGCCCCAAGGAAGGCGGGGGCGTATCGAACAACACGTTCAGGCTCGGGCCGCCCGCCTACGACAAGGCCCGGTTCGAGCTGGCCGGGTCTTCCGTTTCCGTCCGGATCGGTATGCGATACTGAAGCGCCGAACGCTCACCGATGAGCCTTCGGCGGCCCGATGAGGGCGGAGGGGCAGAGCGCCGCGACGGCGCACTCGGCGCACTTCGGGGTGGGCGCCTTGCAGACGGCGCGCCCGTGGCTCTTGAGGTAGAAGGGGAGCCGGCGCCATTCCTTCCTGTCGAAAAGCCGCATCAGGTCCTGCTCGATCTTTCCGGGATCGGTGTTCGCCGTCCACCCGAGGCGTCCCGCGACGCGGATGACGTGCGTGTCGACGACGACGCCCTCGACCTTGCCGAATCCATGCTGGAGGATCGCGTTCGCCGACTTGCGGGCGATGCCGGGAAGCGTGAGAAGCTCGTCCATCGTGTCGGGCACCGAGCCGCCGTACCGCTCGACGATCGCGGCCGACGCTCCCTTGATGGCCTTCGCCTTGTTCCGGTAGAAGCCGGTCGGGCGCACGGCCCGTTCGAGCGCCTCGATCGGCTCGTCCGCAAAATCGGCGGGGGTGTGGTATTTCCGGAACAACTCCGCCGTTACCTCGTTCACCCTCTCGTCGGTGCACTGCGCCGAGAGAATGGTGGCCACGAGGAGCTGAAACGGATTCTCGAATTTCAGGTAATGCCGCGGCTCGGGGTAGAGCCGCTTGAATGCGGAGAGAACCCCGCGGGCTTTCTTCGTATCGATTTTTCCGGCATCCATTGCAGGGGAAAAGCGTATACAGTAATAGGCGCCCAGTCAACAGGGTTGCAATTTCGCCGGGCCGACCTTATATTGAGCACTATGAAAATACTGAGAAACGCGATCCTCCAGGCGATAGCCATCGTGGCGGTGTCCGTGGCCGTCGGATTCGCCTTTAACTCGTTTTCCCGTAATAAGATAAATCCATTCGAGTCGCCCGCGAACGTGCCGGTTGCGGCCGATAGCGCCCAGGCCGGGGCCGACGGGATACGGATCGTCGAGCTGGCGGAAGCGCGGCTCGTGGTTGAAAGCGGCGTGAGCGTCATAGACGCCCGCAGAAAAGACGCATACGACGAAGGACATATTCCAGGCGCCATACTGTTCGACTACTATGACATGGGGACGTACCGGGACCGGGTTCTCCCGCTTCTCTCGAACGAAGGGGAAATCATGGTGTACTGCTCGGAAGCGACCTGCGACGATTCCGAGCTTCTCGCGAAGGAGCTCTATCTGCTCGGATTCACGAAGCTGCTCGTGTTCAAGGGCGGATTCGCCGAATGGTCCGGCGCGGGCCTCCCCGTCGAAAGAGGCGAGCTATGAAAATGACGTGGTCGCAGGGCGCGCATCCTTCGGCGGGAAACCGGAACGGGATCCGATGGATCTTCAATCCGTACCTTCTCCTCGCTTTTCGACTTCTCCTCGCCGCGATATTCATCTACGCGGCGGTGCAGAAGATCGGAAAGCCGCAGGCCTTCGCCGAGGCGATCCGCGGCTTCGGCGTCGTCGAGTACGGGCCGCCGCTCTATATCATGGCGATCGTGCTCCCCTGGATCGAGATCTTCTGCTCCCTGTCGCTCGTGACCGGGGTCTTCGTCCGCGGCTCGGCGCTCATTCTTCTCGGAATGAACGCGCTGTTCCTCGCCGTCATCGCCAACCGCGCGGCGGGGTTCGTGCGCGACGGCACGCCGTTCATGAAGGTTTATTTCGACTGCGGGTGCGGGTTCGGCCCCACCTACGCGTGGAAGAAGCTTCTCGAGGACGCGGCCTATCTGCTCATGTCGCTCGCGCTCCTGGCCGCGCCCCGTCATCGGTTCACGGTATCGATCAGAAGGAGGTCGTCGTGAGAAAGAATGCATTCATTCTCGGTCTCGTTCTTCTCGTCGTTTCGGCCGGATCGTGGGCGGCCCCCGCCGCCGCGGCCGGCGCCCCGGGCACCGGCACGTGGGAGCTCGGCGTTATCCTCGGCGAACCGACGGGGCTCAGCGCCAAGTACTGGATGACGACGAGCACCGCCCTCGATTTCGGCGCCGCGTGGTCGTTCGAACAGGACGGCAACTTTCACCTCCACTGCGATTACCTGTATCATAATTTCGATATATTCAAGGTTGACGAGGGAAGCCTGCCGCTCTATTTCGGCATCGGCGGCCGCGTTCGCTTCGAGGACGATCATCCTTTGGACGAGCATCACGGCACCCACGTCGGCCTCAGGCTCGTGCTCGGGATCGAGTATCTCGTCGCGGCGTATCCGATGAGCGTCTTCTTCGAAGTCGCCCCGATCGTCGATCTTGCTCCCGCGACCGAGGGGAGCATGAACGGCGGATTGGGAATTCGTTACGTATTCTAAGAGAGGTGAGATTGGCAATGCCGGGTAAGCAGATCAGAACGGGAGGAAAGGCGCCGGTTCAGGCCTCGGGCGCGGAGCGCGCCCTGAGCTACGCCTATACGGGCTCCGAACAGCCGCTTATCGGGGAGACGATCGGACACATGTTCGAGCGCGTCGCGAAGACGTACCCCGACAACGAGGCGCTCGTCTATCTTCCGACGGGCGTCCGGTACACGTACCGCGAGTTTCATGAAATATGCCGCGCGGCGGCGAAGAGCTTCATCGCGATGGGCGTGCGCAAGGGGGACCGCGTCGCCGTGTGGGCGACGAACCACCCCGAATGGGCGATCGCGCAGTTCTCGACGGCGCTCGTCGGGGCGATCCTCGTCACGGTGAACCCCGCGTACAAGACGCACGAGCTCGAGTACGGGCTCAAGAACGCCGAGGTGCAGACGCTGATTCTCATACCGCGGTTCAAGAGCTCGGAGTACGCGCAGATGATCAACCAGCTCGCCCCGGAGCTCAAGGATTCGAAACCCGGCGAGCTCGTGTCGCGCGCGTTTCCGAACCTCAAGACCGTGATCATGATCGGATCCGAATCCCACCCCGGCACGCTCCCCTGGGCCGAATTCATGAAAAAAGGGGAGAGCGTCTCCGACGGCGAGCTCGCCGAGCGCGCAGGCGACTGCGACTTCGACGAGGTCATCAACGTGCAGTACACCTCGGGAACGACCGGGCTCCCGAAGGGCGCGAGCCTCACGCATCACAACATTCTCAACAACGCGCACTTCGTCGCGGAGGG
>JAFNGP010000294.1 GCA_017885175.1 bacterium | reverse complement strand
ATCGCCCTTCCGGACGATATGCGCCGCTCGTGGGCCCGGCGAATGCCGCCGGCCGATCCGTGGTTTGACGATCTGGCCGCCGGTCTGTTGCAGGTCGTGAGCCTGAGGCGGAGAGGGACGGTGAGCCTTGCGGCGAAAGGATAGGACCGGTTCGGAGGGAATGCGCGTGTTCTCCGTCGGAAAGCGGATCGGACCGAGATCGACGCGCCGTCTCTTCGTCAGGTTCTGCCGCGAGGTGAGCCGCCTTTCGGAACGATTCGAGATCGACGTCGCGCCGTTCGAGGTGACGTTCCGCGAGCCGGTCGCCGGCTTTTGCGTCGTCGTGTCGCCGCTCAGGGATCTCTTTCTCGTTTCCATCGGCGAGAGCCGTTCGTTCGACGTGCGGGTATCGTCGGACGAGAGCTTCGTGTCGGCGCTCGATCTCACGCTCGAGCGATACCTCGCCTCCGCCTCGAAGGCGACACACGCCGCCTGATCGCTTCTCCGCGGACGCCGGCGCCCGCGGTCGGACGCTCTTCCGGACGCCATCGCCCCCCGATTTCGCAATTTCCTTTCGCGGCAGAGGGAATCTTTTTATCTTCTATGTGTAAGATGTGCCAAGAGGTGGATGATGATGAAGAGATGTGCCGCAATCGGATTTGTGTTCGCCCTTTCCGTTCTCGCGTCGTGCATATTCCAGAACAATTCGCTCGAGCCGAACAGCCCGCCGACGATACGATCATATACTCCCCCGGAAACATTCTTTTCCCTGACCGCTCCCGATTCGTGCGTATTCTCCATCGGCGCCGTCGACCCGGACGGAGACGACATCGTATATCAGTTCGTCGCGGGGGACTCCGTGCTCAGCCGGGCGGATACGGCGATGTTCTACGCGGTCCAGCCCGGGCGGTACGATATCCGCGGCGAGGCGCGGGACGGAACGACGAAGGTGTTCCGCGACTGGCAGGTCACCGTGTTTTCGAAGGACAATGAGCCGCCGCTGATCACGTCGTCGTATCCCGAGCAGACGGCCGTCGCGTGCGCGGTGGGCGATACGCTCGAGTTCCGTATCACCGCCGCGGACGATCGCCCGCAGACCCTCCAGTATCTCTACCTGCTCGACGGCGCGATCCTCCAGTCAGGCTCTTCCAGCCTTATCCATCGTTTCATGGAGCGCGGGGATTTTCTGGTCGAAGCGGTCGCGTGGGACGGACAGTACGGCGATACGGTGAGCTGGAGTATCGGCGTCGAGGGATTCCCCGACACGATCGCTCCCGCCCCGATCATCGACCTCGCCGGAGCGCCCGGCGTGATCGACGGCTCGATATCGCTCGTCTGGACGGCGCCGGGGGATGACGGCAACACGGGGAGGGCGGCTTCGTACGTCGTCAAGACGTCGACCTACCCGATCCTGACCGAGGCCGATTGGAGCAGCGCTGAAGGCAAGCCTGGAGAGCCCGTTCCCTCCGAGGCGGGGACCGTAGAGCGGATGACGATCCGGAACCTCATCTCGGCGAGCTACGTTTACGTCGGCATGCGCGCCGTCGACGACTTCTTCAACGTGTCGCCGATCGGCAATTGCATCAAGGTGCTTGTGCGGGGCATCGATATCGGCGGGCGCACGATCAACGCCGCCACGGGCGAACCGGTTCAGGGAATCGAGGTTCTCACGAGCGCCAAGCGGGATACGAGCGGCGCGGACGGCTCGTATCTCATCCGCAACGTACCCTCCTATACGACCTCGGTTCTCGCGCGGGACGAGAACGTCCTGGGTCAGCTCGGCGGCTATTTCAACTGCTCGTCTACCCTCACGGCGGTGACGCAGCTCGACAAGAACTTCTACATGATACCGGCCTTCGCGCTGGTCAGCACCGTCCCGCCGGACCCGTACGAAGGGCGTTTTCTCGCGTTCTACAAGGAAATCACGAAGACGGACGGATACGTCGGAAGACCGACCGTATACATCGGCTGGAATCACTGGCCGATCACCGTCTACAACCCTCCGTGGACGTACCAGGGTATCGATCTCCAGGATTCGTGCAGGAGCGCGCTCGCGGAATGGGAGCAGTCGACGGGCATCGATTTTTTCGTCGAAGTCGCCTCTCCCGACGGAGCCGATGTGGTGATCAAATACGACACGCTGATGGAGCAAAGACACCACGTGGAGACGCCCGCATACAACGCGGACGGAACGCCTGCGCGCAAGGAGATCTTCATCTACACGAAGAATACGGAAGTGCCCCTTTCGAGATTCGCCGAAATGGTCTTTACTCATGAGCTCGGGCACGTCATCGGACTCGACCATAGCAGGAACACGGGGCATCTCATGGTGGGGCTAACCACGCCGCAGGTGATGCATCCGTCGATCGACGAGATCCGGGTCGTGCAGGTGCTCTACCATATGCCGAATTTCTTCGATTACAGGTATGTGGTCGAAGATTAGGACATGCTGGCCGGACACGAAAGACCAGGCATGACAAAATGGCATATGTTTTGAAATGCCGATCGGAGCACCGAATGGCATTCCCTGCCGTTTGTTGATTAACATCAAATGAAATAATAGATTAACTGGAGTATCTTTTTGATTCCAGTTATGGCATAATCGGTGCGTTACCTATCTCCATAACAAATTGGCGCAAAAGAGGTGATGGCGAGTGATACGCTTCGATAAATTTACCGTGAAGGCTCAGGAAGCCATAGCTTCCGCGCAGGAGCTTGCATTCAAGGGCAACAATACGGAAACGGATCCCTTGCATCTGCTTTCCGCCCTTCTCGGGCAGGAAGACGGGGTTATCGTTCCGCTGCTTCAGAAAACGGGAGTCGCGGTCTCGAGCGTTCAGAACAGTATCGATCGCTCATTGAAGGATCTGCCGCGGCTCGAGAGAGGGATGGGAGACGCGAGCCTTTCCGTCGAGCTTCAGGAGGTCATCAAGCGCTCGCTTGGCGAGGCCGAAGGGCTCCATGACGAGTACGTAAGCACCGAGCATCTGTTTCTCGCCCTGGCCGAGGCCGCGGGGAGGACCGGAAAGCTCCTCGCCGGGCACGGGGTCACGCGCGACAGGGTCCTCAAGGCCCTCGCCTCCGTGCGCGGCTCGCAGCGGGTCACCGATCAGAATCCCGAAAGCAAGTACCG
>JAFNGP010000293.1:10292-10664 GCA_017885175.1 bacterium | reverse complement strand
CGGACTTCTTCTCTTCAGTCATGACCACCTGCTTTCATTCCAAAAAGTGAATCGCGCACTCCTGAAATACGCCGACATCGGCCGGATCGTATAGGAGACGCGATTTTCTGTCAAGATGCGCGGGGGGGGGGGGGGGGGGNNCCGCCCGCGCGCCAATGCCCTCTTGTTTTTCCGGCCACTGTACAATATACTTCTACGTAGTTCGCCCGCCGACACCGTGATGGAAGGTGTCGTTCACCATACAGGAGAAGCTTCCTTGCGAAAGAATGCTCTCATTATCCTCGTGGCGGTTTTGCTCGCGGCATGCCCGATCCGCGAGTCCGGCGCGCAGCCCCCGCCCGCGTCGGCGGTCGTCCGCACGAAACTCACGAA
>JAFNGP010000293.1:4140-10277 GCA_017885175.1 bacterium | reverse complement strand
CGTCACGGACGAGCAGCTCGCCT
Organism: bacterium; assembly: GCA_017885175.1. GTDB lineage: Bacteria > Krumholzibacteriota > Krumholzibacteriia > Krumholzibacteriales > Krumholzibacteriaceae > SSS58A. The sequence continues at coordinate 10,254 of JAFNGP010000293.1, read as the reverse complement.
GGATCGGCTCGAAGGGCGCGCTCGTCTCCGTTCTCGAGAGGGCCGATCTCGCGGCCCCGTCGGCGCTCGACGAGAACCTCGGGAAATACCATACCTACGNNTCGATTCCCTCGCGCTCGCCAACCCTTCGCTCGCGCACATCGACACGATCGGAAGGAGCCTTCTCGGGCGCCCCATCAGGGCGATCGAGATATCGCGCAACGCGGGCGTGGACGAGGGCGAGCCNNCATCTACGCGGTAAAGATCAGCGACGCCCCGGAGCGGGACGAGGGCGAAGCGGGGGTCCTCTTCCTGGGATGCCACCATGCCCGCGAATGGATCTCGGTCGAGGTGCCGCTCCTCTTCGCGAAATATCTCCTCGAGAGTTACGGGACCGACCCCGCCGTGACCGGCCTCGTCGACACGCGCGCGGTCTGGATCGTTCCCATGATAAACGTCGACGGGCACGTCTACGTCGAGCAGAATCACGACGGCTCTTCGTCCTTCTGGTGGAACAAGAACCGCAGGCCGAACGGCGACGGAAGCTACGGCGTCGATCCCAACAGGAACTACGGCTACAACTGGGGATACGACGACGTGGGGAGCTCGCCGGATACCTGGAGCTGGCAGTATCGCGGCACCGGTCCCTTCAGCGAGCGCGAGAACCAGGCCGTGAGGAACCTGTGCGCCGGGCGGCATTTTATCATCAGCCTTTCGTACCACTCCTACGGCGAGCAGATCCTGTTCCCCTGGGGATACGCGGCGCTCAATACGCCCGACAACGACCTCTTCTTCGCGATCGGGGATTCGCTCCGGCAGGGGAACGACTACACCGTCGGCAACGCCGCGTCGGGAGAGATCTATATCACGAACGGCGACAGCGACGATTGGCTCTACGGCGACGCCCAAACGAAGAACAGGGTCTTCGGCTTCACCATCGAGCTCAATTCGTACGCGGAGGGTGGGTATTCTCCGCCCGAAAGCCTGATCCAGCCGACGTTCGAGAAGATGCTCGGCATGAATATGGCGGCGCTCAGGGTCGCCGGCGATCCGCGATTCCACGAGGGCCCGCGGCCTCCGGCGATGAATCCCGTCACTTCGAGCGATCCGCCTTCGTACGACGTCAGCTGGTCGGGGGCCGATCCGCAGGATCCGCATCCTCCGATTTCGTACGAGCTCGCCGAGATCAAGAATCTCGCGGGCTCGGTCGATTCCGTCGAGGCGCCGGGCGCCCTCTGGACGACGGACGGCTTCGCGCTGACGACCGCCCGCGCGTACGCCGGCCCGTACAGCTTCTACTCGGGGCTCGGGGACAATCTCCGGAACACGCTGAGCATGGCGAATATCTATCCCGTGTGGCTGCCGCAGACGCTTTCGTGCCGCTTCTGGTACGATATCGAGCAGGACTGGGATTACGCGTATCTCGAGGGAAGCCTCGACGACGGAGCCACGTGGGTCACCCTCCCCGGGAGCCGCACGACGAACCTCGATCCGAACGGAGCCAACCTCGGAAACGGGATCACGGGCGCCTCGGGAGGCTGGGTAAGCGCGACGTTCGATCTCTCGAGTCTCATGGCCGGAGGATCGGGCTTCATTCTCCTGCGCTTTCTCTATGCCACCGACGGCTCGACGAGCGGCGAGGGCATCTACGTCGATCTCGTGAATCCCGTGACGCGCTGCGAGCGAAGCTCCGTGATCGCGTCGAATCTCGGCGCGACATCTTTCCGCTGCTGGCCCGACGAGATCGGGAGCTTCATCTATTACGCGCGGGCTTTCGACGCGATGGCGAATGCGAGCGTCCGGAGCGATCTCGCCGTGTGGCAGGTCGATGCGATTTCGGACTCGACGCCGTTTCCCTTCGCGTCGAGTCTCGAGCAGAACTACCCGAATCCCTTCAATCCATCGACGACGCTGCAGTTCACTGTCGGCGCCGTCGCGGCGCCGGAAGGCCGGACCGCGCCGGTCAGCCTCAGGCTCTACGACGTCTCGGGGCGGGTGGTCGCGTCGCTCAGAGAGGGAAGACTCTCCGCGGGGAGATACTCCGCGACGTGGGATGGCCGCGCGAGGGGTGGAAAACCGGCCGCGAGCGGGTTATACTTCGCTGAGCTGCGGCTCTCCGGCAAGGTTTTTGTTCGGAAGATGGTCCTTTTGAAATAGTTCTCCCGGTGACGTCATGAGCGACTACGTTGTTCTTGCAACAAGGAGGCCCCGAATGAAGTCGAAAGCGCTCTGGTTCGTCGTAGTCGCCGTCCTGCTCGTGTCGACGGCGACCCTTGCCCAGGTTGTCCCGCCCGCCCCGGGCGTGGATCTCCCCCAGGCGTATTTTGACCGGATCAAGAGCGATCCGTCGGCGTTCCGGTTCCAGAAGGCCTGGATCGAAAAAGCCAGACGCGCGAGCGAGGCGCGAGAGAAATTCCTCACGATGTCTCACCCCGAGGGGATGACGCTCTCGTCTCTGCCGCTGCAACTCAAGCAGACGATGATGGTGTCCGGAACGGCGTACGTTCCCGTCCTCATGGGCAAGTTCTCGAATACGGGCGTCGACCCGTACGCGACGGCCACGTTTCAAACCAAGCTTTTCGCTGTTCCTCCGGCCGCCTCGATGACGTCGCTGTACGGCGAGATGTCGTACAACAACCTCAATCTCACCGGCACCGTGTACGGGTGGTATCAGGTTTCGAACATCGATACGTACTATGAAGGGCCCGCGGGATGTTACGGTCTTTGCGGAACCGCCAAGACCGGCCAGTATATCAAAGAGGTCCTGCAGCTCGCGGACCCGGCGGTGAATTTCGGCCTCTACGACAACGACGGCCCCGACGGGATTCCGAACTCGGGGGACGACGACGGATACGTGGATTTCGTCGCGATCGTTCAGCCCGAGATCGGAGCGGAATGCGGCACGAGCAACATCTGGTCTCACCGGTGGGTCGTCACGGGATGGCCGGAGTTCGGGGGCCTTCCCTATACGACCAACGATGCGCGGACGGGGGGCGGGTTCATCAGGATACTGGACTACACCATCCAGCCCGCCCTGGGATCGGTGAACGGATGCGGGGCGGGTATGAGCGAGATCGGTGTCTTCTGCCACGAGTTCGGTCACGCGTTCGGTCTCCCGGATCTCTACGACAGTCCTGGATCGGGGATCGGTCACTGGGGGCTCATGGGCTCGGGGAACTGGAACACCCCGACGAATCCCGCGCATTTCGACGCATGGTGCAAGTCGCAGCTCGGTTGGATCGTTCCGACGGCGGTGGGGCCGATTTCCCAGTCCTATTCGATCCACAGCTCCGAGGTGAACGCGCAGGCCTACAAGCTCGACGTCATGGAGGAAAAGTTCCGCCGGGCGAACGTCAACCCGATCGCGGGGGCGTGGTCGATGCGCTGCCTGTTGACCTCGGCCGAGGCGACGGTCCGGAACTGGCCGGGCGGCGCGGGCTACGGAAACGGCTGGGATGAAGCGGTCGTCCGCGAGTTCGCCTATAACGGGACGAACCCGGTGAACCTCCAGTTCGACTATGCGTACGACTGCGAGACCGCTTACGACTTCGGTCTGGTCAAGATCGACGTGAACGGCACCGTGACGACGCTCGCCACGTACACCGGGACCGGCTCGGGTCATGCCAACGTCGATCTCACGTCACGTCTGAGCGGGAGCGGCGCGACGAGCTATACGCTTATCTTCCAGTTCACGTCGGACATCGGCTACTCGGACGAGGACGGGAGTTGGAACTCGGGGACGAACGGTGCGTTCAAGTTCGACAACGTCGCGGTGACCGGCGGCGGGGAGAGCTATTCTACCGGGTTCGAGGCGTACGAGGACGGGTGGCACTACGACCGGACGAGGAACCCCGTCAAGGAGTACTTCCTCGTCGAGAACCGGAACTCTATCGGCGCGCAGTTCGACCAGGCTCTTCACGGACAGGGCCTCGTCATCTACCGCGTCGAGCAGGACGTGGCGACGACGGAGCTCGGAAACACCGGCGGCTCGTCGAACAACGAGACCCGAGGGATGATGCTCGTGGAAGCGGATAATCTGAACCATCTCCTGAACGGGACGAATCGCGGCGACGGAGGAGACGTCTTCCCCGGCACGGCGAATAACACGACGCTCAACTCGGCCTCCGCTCCGAATAGCAACAGCTGCAACAGCTACGTGACGAACGCGGCCGCGGAGGGGATCGGCGGCCCCGGCGCGACGATGACGGCGAACCTTCGTGGCGGGTATTTCGCTCCGACGGCGGCGTCTATTGCACCCAATTCGGGGAGCAATAACGAGGCCGTCGCGATCACCGGCCTCCTCGGAGGCGGTTTTGTCTACGGAGCGACGTTCCTCCTCCGCGACGGCGCGATGAACGAGTATCCGGCGACCGGCGTGAAATGGATCGGGAAGGCGAAGCTCGCCGGCGATCTCAATTTGTACGGGATGCCGGGGGGCACATACAACGTAGTGGTTCATAACCCCGATGGCCAGGAGGCGGTCATCGCCGGGGGATTCACGGTGAACGCCGTGCCCACGGGTGNNTTCAATCCGACGACGACGATTCGGTACTCGATCATAAGAGAAGGCCGCGTGAAGCTCGCCGTGTATGACGCCGCGGGCCGGCTCGTGAGAACGCTCGTGGATAACGTTCAATCTCCCGTCGCGGGCGGATATTCGGTGGTGTGGGATGCGACGAACGACTCGGGCAACCGTGCGGCCTCCGGCGTGTACTTCTATAAGCTCACCGCCCCCGGCGGCTATCAGGCGGTGAAGAAGCTTGTGTTGTTGAGGTAGCGTCGAACCGTTGCGCCCGGCTCCCGTCAATCGAGCCTGTCGCCGATTTGGAGCCGGAAGTTATCGTGCGCCTTGTGGCCCATGCGGATGTTGTTCCGGTAGGATAGACTTCCCACGAGGCTCAAGATCGGCTTGCGCCGCCGCCACAGACTGCTCCACACCCTTCGGAGGATGCTCTGCATTGAATAGAAGGCATGGTTGCAGGTTCTCATTTCCTGAATGATGTCATCCAGAGACAGATGCTTGTACCGGGCCACGGGGAAGGTCAGTGTGTAGTATTTCCAGTCCTCGGGGAACGTGTCGAGGGGGATGCGACCCGCCGATTTCATCTGGTCCCAGAGACGCGTGCCGGGCAGCGGCGTCAGGAAGAGCGCGTTGAGGTTGTCGATACCATACCGGCTGGCCACCTCGGCGATACGCTTGCCTATGCCGGGTTTATCCACATCCAGGCCGATGATAAAGGAACCGACGACCACTATGTTGTGCCGCTGAATGCGCCGAACCGAGGCGCGAAAATCGCGGTTCTTCAGGAGATTGAATTTCTTGCCGAGATCGAGGAGCTTCTCGGGGGAGAGCGATTCGAATCCGATGAATACGCCGCCGCACCCGGCCTTCGCGGCCAATTCCATGAGCTCTTCGTCATCGGCGAAGTTGATGGTGGCCTGGGCTATCCATTCTTTGCGCAGATTTGCCTCGATCATCGCGCGAAAGAGATCCTTGGCGCGCTCGATGTGTTTGGGGAGCGTGCCGATGAGGTTGTCGTCCACCACGAGAACGCGTTTCTCGCGAATCATCCGGAATTCCCGAATCACATCCTGAATGGGCCGCTGCCGGTAATAAGCTCCGTTGAACGCCGTTACGCTGCAGAAACTGCAGTTCAAGGGGCATCCGCGCGTCGTCTGGATGGCTCCGAAAGCATATCCCTCGGCGAGGAGATCATGGCGCGCAAACGGGATACCGCCCAACTCGGCCCTCCCGCCCTCATAGCGTAATTGCAGGCGTCCATGCCGCGCGTCTTCGAGGACGCGGGCCCATACGCTCTCGGCTTCTCCCGTGACGATCGAGTCCGCGTGTTCGAGGGCCTCGTCCTGGCACATCGTCGCATGGATCCCGCCGAGCACGACCGGCACGCCGAGGCGCCGGAAATATCCGGCTACCTCGTAGGCGCGTATCGCCTGCGACGTGAAGGCGGTGATGCCCACGAGGTCGGGCCGGGGCATGGCCTCGTAGTCCGGCACGCCGCGGTTTTCGTCGATGATCGAGATTTCCCATTCCGGCGGGGTCAGGCCCGCCAGCACCATGAGGCTGAGGGGTTTCCACACGCGATAGCGGTTCCAGCGGCTCTCCTTGAGCTTGGC
>JAFNGP010000293.1:254-4135 GCA_017885175.1 bacterium | reverse complement strand
TTCCTGCGCTGCAAGTGCGAGAGGGAAGCCGACGATCGGCTTCCCTCGATTTTACGATCGGCGCGCGAGCCTGCCACTCGGCGCCGATGATCTTCTGGATCGGGTGCTAGAAGCTGCGCCTGGGGCCGCCGCTGCCTCCGCGGCGCGGGCCGTCGGTGCGAGGGCGAGCCTCATTGACGTTGAGCGCGCGGCCCATGAAATCCTTGCCGTTCAGGCCCTCGATCGCCTTCTTGGCTTCGGCGTCGTTGGACATCTCCACGAATCCGAATCCCTTCGGCCGGCCGGTATCCCTGTCCATGATGATCGTCACGGAGTCTACCGCACCGAAAGCCTCGAACGCTTTCCGCAGCTCGGTCTCACTCGAATCGAAAGACATGTTGCCTACGTACAGCTTCATGGTGACCTCCTATTGGTCTCACATGAAAAGACAATTCCCGTCGCAGATGTCATTGGAAAGGAATTTCGCAAGCCCCGAATAGAGAGGATCAACAAGGCAGGTTCTGATTCTCATCCTTATCTGGATTCCCTACATTCGATTCCAAATCTGCTCGACTGGCTTAATTATGGTGTTATTCAGGATTAATGCAAGCACAAAATGTTACGGCTGACGTCTTTTGCCCGCAAGGCGCGGTGCCACAATGGACCGATAACCATTTCCTAGGCGCTGATCTTGCGTCACGTCCTCGCTGTCTTTCGCAATGAGGAGTCTATTGGGAATAGGTTACTCCATGCCGTTGAATGGTTTAAGCGATCACAGATATCGCCGCCATGTACAATACAGCCCAGAATTGATTATTCGTAGTACCCTACTTCTAGCAGCCTGCGCCAGTCTCTTGGCTATGGCGTTTGATCTTGATAATGGTAGATATGCAGTTGCTTCGCTTTCAACAAAATATGAGCCGCCCGATCTTTGTCCGGATACAGCAATCTACTCTTGTCACCATTACTAAATGCCGCAATGCTAGCGATGCGTTCATCCTTAATTTTCTGAAAAAAACGGGTCCGTTCATAATAAACAGTAGCGATTCCCCAAAAAGACATTGCACACAGTATGGCACTAACCAAAACAACCCTATGTGCAGCAACTGCTCTGGGAATTGAAATGACAATGCAAAGGTAAATACAAACCAAGCAAAAAAGAGGAAACAACGAATACCTTGAAGAAAGCGACTGCCAAACACCAAGCCCGCTTCGCGTAAGCGCTGACGTCAAGGCGATTAGTGCGATGAATCCTATGGCTAATTGGAAAAAAGAATCACCATATCCCCTGATAACAAGATAGATGGATAATGAACATAGAATGAGACCTACGAGAATGGACATGTAATGCAATGGCACTATATTTCCCCAAAAGGAAAGAAAGTACGCCATTGTTCTGAATGGAGTTACTACTGCATCGAGTATGCTTGGGTGAATAGCCGGCTTATGATAATTATAGAAATAGAGCAGCATACAAGATGTTGAAAGTACAAAAAACCACGCAAGCGACTTCCGCTTCTTTTGCAGAATAAGGAAAAGATTACCAAGAGGATATAGAACAACACCGGCTCCAGACGTAAAAAGCGCTACAGGAAACAATGCGCAAAATGAAAGAGGCCTGTCCTTTGCTAAGCAAATCAGGAAAGCGATGGAAAAGAACATAAACCAGTAGTTTTGGATGGCGGCCATTGCAAAAAACATATTCTCCCAATGGGTAAATGTTAACAGCAGGTATGGAAGAGGCAGTAGATGGGCCAAAGACAGATGAAATTTCCTTTGAAAGTACAAAACAAGCGCCACCAGAGTAAGTATCCATCCTAAGTTCCCAAATGCTATACAAAACTTGAAATTAACTTCACGAAACAAATAATAACTGCACAAAAAAACAAGGCGGACAAAAACTATACGATGCTCATTATGTTGAGAAAATAAAAGTGCAATTTTCTCCGTCGGCGTCTGAGTCTGGATGTACGTATTAGTAAAATTCAATGCAGCATCATAATCATCCTGAAAGGGAATATCGGCCGCATACCGAAAAACACATAGGCCATAGATGACAAATGGAATGGCAAATATTATCCACGAAATAACAGCAATGTTTTTAGAGGAGATTAAATCATTTGCAAAAACTCTCATGTCAATTACTGTCGCGGTTACGATCAGCGTTGAGCGCCGTCTGTACGCCCGACATGGTAGTGCGAGAAATCCTTCCCGATCATTCTTTCAGCCCCATCTTCCTCAATAGCGCGATGAATCGCGGGTGCGATCGCACCCTGTCGAGCATCGGATCCGTCCCGTAGACGAAGGCCGTCANNGCCGTTCCCATCGCTTCCCGGTAACCAGGCTCTTGAAGGGTTCGTTCCGCGGCGCGCGGGGCTACATCGTAGCCAAGAAAAGCGAACGTCTTCCGGCACCCATCCAGGGCTTCTTTGTACGTTCCTTTCTCGGTGAGGGCGCGCCACAGGTGGAACTGCGGATACAAGGAATTCGGCTCTACCCGCAGAGCCTTCCTGCAATGTTCGATCGCTTCGTCGAACCGCCGTGCGGCGTACAGTACATACGCCATGCTCGCATTGGTGATCCCGGAAAGGGGATCAAGGGCGAGAGCGCGATTCGATTCCGCAACGGCTTCCTCATGACGGCCCAGAGCGGAGAGGTAGTTGGCATAGGGGTAGTGCGCTTCGGCGCAATTCGGATTGAGCTCGATGGCTCGCTTGAATTGTCTTTCGGCGGCGGGCCAATCCCAATCGTAGCTCAAAGAAATAAATCCCAGGTTTGCGTGCCCTTCGGCAAGCTCGCCGTCCAGCTCAAGCGCCTTCAAGGCTTCTGCTTTGGCTCTGGGGATGCTTTCTCTCGAAGGAGTGAACCCCAGGTTGGCAAGCGCAACATAGCCTTCGGCCATTCCGACATAGGCCAGAGCATATCTCTGATCTTTTTGGATTGCCTTGTGGAAGCATTCGAGACTCTTCTTGATGCTCTCTTCGGCGAGCCTGTTCAGGTGAAATCGGCCTTTCAGGTAGAGGTCATACGCTTCCAGATCATCCGTGTAACGTTTCAGGAGTTTTTGCTTTTCTTCTCCCAAAAGCTTGATCTTCAGCCTGTCCACGATCGCCAGGGAAATCTCGTCCTGGACAAGAAATACGTCGTCCAGTTCGCGGTCATATTTCTCGGACCAGATGTGATAGCCGTCGGCGACGTTGATCAGCTGCGCGGTGACCCGTATTCGATTTCCCGCCTTGCGAACGCTTCCTTCGAGAACGGCAGTCACATTCAGAAGGCCGCCGATTTCGCGGATATCGAGATCCTTCCCGCGGAACCGGAAGGCTGACGTCCGCGCGGGGACATGGAGGCCTTCAAGCTTGCTCAATGCGTTGATGAGCTCTTCCGACAGCCCGTCGCTGAAATACTCGTTCTCCGGGTCGGGGCTCATGTTGACGAACGGCAGCACGGCGACCGACGGCGATGCCCTTTCGATTCCCGGGCGGGATATTCCACTCAGCGCGGACACAAACGCTCCCATGCTCTGGAAGCGTTCTCCGGGATCTTTTCGCAACGTCTTCGCCGCCGTCCGATCCAATTCAATTGGAAGCTCGGGCCGGAGGCTCTTCAGCGAGGCGGGTTCCTCGTTCAGAATGGAGTAGACCAGCGCCTGATCGTATTCGCTCCTGAATGGACACGTTCCGGCGAGCATCTCATACAGCACGACACCGAGAGACCAGATGTCCGTCCGGTGATCCACCGCGTCGCCTCGCGCCTGTTCGGGCGACATGTACGCCACTGTCCCCAGCATCGTGCCCGCCTTCGTCAGCTTCGTCGGCCCCGCAAGCTTCGCGAGGCCGAAGTCGAGAATCTTGGCGACGCCGTCTTTCGTTATGATAATGTTCGCCGGCTTGATGTCCCGG
>JAFNGP010000293.1:0-152 GCA_017885175.1 bacterium | reverse complement strand
ATGGTGCAGATGTTCGGATGATCGAGGGCGGAGGCGGCCTGCGCCTCCTGTATGAAACGCGCCTTCGCTTCAGGCTCGCGCGTGAGCTCCGGCGGCAGGAACTTGAGGGCCACCATGCGCCGGAGCTTCGTATCCTCGGCCTTGTAGACGAC
>JAFNGP010000292.1 GCA_017885175.1 bacterium | reverse complement strand
TCATCACCGAGATCGGCGGCACGACGGGCGATATCGAAGGGCTCCCGTTCCTCGAGGCCGTGCGCCAGTTCCGCCTCAACCACGGCCGCGAGAACTGCCTCAACATTCACCTGACCCTCGTTCCGTATATCAAGGCCGCCCGCGAGCTCAAGACCAAGCCGACCCAGCACAGCGTGAAGGCGCTCCTCGAGATCGGAATTCAGCCGGACATTCTCATCTGCCGCACCGAGCGGCCCTTGAACCATGACATTCGCGCGAAGATCGCGCTCTTCTGCAACGTCGACATACGCGAGGTGATCGAGGCGCGCGACGTGCCGTCGATCTACCAGGTGCCGCTCCAGTTCCGCAAGGAGGGGCTCGACGACATCATCTGCGACAAGCTCCACCTCACCTGCCCGCCTCCCGATATCGCCGAATGGGAGAAGATGGTCGAGAAGATCTACTCGATGACGGAGTCGGTCGAGATCGCCATGTGCGGGAAATACGTGCACCTGCACGACGCCTACAAGAGCATCGTCGAGTCGTTCACGCACGGCGGCGTGGCGAACGACGTTCACGTGAACATCAGATGGGTCGATACGGAGAAGGTCGAACAGGACGGCCCCGAGGCGCATCTCGCCGGGATTCACGGCGTCCTCGTTCCCGGCGGCTTCGGCGACCGCGGCATCGAGGGCAAGGTGATGGCGATCAAGTACGCCCGCGAGAGCGGCATCCCCTTCCTCGGCATTTGTCTCGGCCTTCAGGTGGCCGTGATCGAGTTCGCGCGCAACGTGGCGGGCCTTGCCGGCGCGAACAGCTCCGAGTTCGACCAGGACAGCCCGCACCCCGTGATCGATCTCATGCTCGAGCAGCGCAGCCGCACGATGATGGGGGGCACGATGCGCCNNCGACATCGACGAGCGCCACCGCCATCGCTTCGAGGTCAACAACGCCTATCGCAAGGCGCTGACCGACGCCGGCCTGGTCGTCTCGGGCGTCTCCCCCGACGGCGAGCTCGTCGAGATGATGGAGCTCCCGGACCGGCCCTTCTTCATCGGCTGCCAGTTCCACCCCGAGCTCAAGTCCCGGCCCAACCGCGCGCACCCGCTCTTCAAGGGCCTCGTCGGCGCGGCGAAGGCGTACAAGCGGGAGCACGACACCGGGCAAGGGGAGCAGAGCGTGATCCACGGGGACGACTGGAGGGAGGGGCGGTGAATGGAAGCCCTTCGAATCGCCGGCCGCACGATAGAGCCCGGTAAAACTCCCATCCTCATCGCCGGCCCCTGCGTTCTCGAGAACCTCGACGACGCCGGGCGCGTCGCGAAGGAATGCGCGGAGGCCGCCGAGCGCGAGGGATTCTTCTACATCTTCAAGTCGAGCTACCTCAAGGATAATCGATCTTCTCTCGGTTCGTACGCGGGGCCGGGCCTCGAGAAGGGGATCGAGATGCTCGCCGCGATCAAGGCGAAGGCGAAGGTGCCCGTGCTCACCGACGTGCATTGCCGCGAGGAGATACCGAAGGTCGCGGCCGTCGCCGACGTGATCCAGATCCCGGCGTTTCTCGTGCGGCAGACGCGGCTCGTCGTCGCGGCGTCGAAGACGGGCAAGGTCGTGAACCTCAAGAAAAGCCAGATGCTCTCCCCCGAGGAGATGGCGAACGCCGTCGAGAAGGCGCGCGCCTCGGGCGCGGGGGGGATCATGGTGACGGAGCGCGGGACCTTCTTCGGGTACAACAATCTCGTCGTCGATTTCACGGCGTTCCCGCGGATGCGGCCGTTCGGCGTGCCGCTCATCTTCGACGCGACCCACTCGCTGCAGCTCCCCGGCGGCCTCGGGAAGCGTTCGGGCGGTCGGCCCGAGTACGTCGCGACGCTCGCGCGGGCGGCGGTCGCGTCCGGCTGCGACGGGCTCTTCATCGAAACCCACTTCGCGCCCCTCGACTGCAAATGCGACGCCGAGGCGATGCTGCCGCTGGCGGAGCTCAAGAAGCTCCTCTCCGAAACGAAGCGGCTCTTCGAGCTCGTGCGCGGGTTCGGGAAATAATCCGGAAGCTTTTGAATTCTCCTGTTGACTGTATGTACATTTGTGCATACACTAATTCGAAGGTTGAACAATGAAGAAGCACTATGATTTCAGCAAAGGCGTGCGGGGAGCCATCGATCCACTACCCCCCGGCAAGTCTCGCATTACCATCAGAATCGACGACGAGATTCTGGATTGGTTCCGGGACAAGGCCGACGAGCAGGGTGGCGGAAGCTACCAGACTATGATAAATGACGCCCTGTGGGATTACATTCGGCGGCGCGACGAGTCGATCGAGGAAAAGCTTCGGCACGTCGTCCGGGAAGAGCTCGCGAGGTACCGAACCAAGAGCAGCGCGAAGCGGCGAACAAAGTAGTTGATTTTGCCGGGGCAAATCCGCCATCCTTGATCGACCAATCCATGAAAGCGCGGGCAAGAATGGCAAAGAAGCAGGAAAACGTCGAAGACATCGGGCGCGAGGTCATCGCCGCCGAGATCCTCGGCCTCGAGGAGCTGCGGCGCTCGATCGGCGCCGAGTTCAGGAAAGCAGTCGCGCTTCTCCTCGACTGCCGCGGGAAGACGGTGGTCTGCGGCGTGGGCAAATCGGGCATCGTCGCGCGCAAGATCGCCGCGACCCTGAGCAGNNTCTTCCTCGCCGTGAGCAAGAGCGGCCAGAACGACGAGATCGCCAAACTGCTCCCGTACCTCAAGGGAATGAAGGTCCGGATGATCGCGATCACGGCGAAGGCCGAAAGCCCGCTCGCTCGGGAGAGCGAGATCGCCCTTGTCACGATGGTGGAGAAGGAGGCCTGCCCGATGGACGTCGTGCCGACGACGAGCACGACGGCGGCAATGGTCCTCGGCGACGCCCTCGCCGTCGCGGCGTTCCAGAGCCGCAACTTCAGCAAGGAAGATTTCGCGAGACTCCACCCGAGCGGCGTCCTCGGCAAGCGCCTGAGCCTCACCGTCGGCGAGCTCATGCACAAGGATGACGCGATGCCCCTGATAGGCGCGGAGACGCTGCTTCGCGAGGCGCTCTTCGAGATCACGAACAAGAGGCTCGGCTGCGCCGGCATCACCGACGGGGAGGGGCGGCTCAAGGGCATCATCGTGGACGGCGATCTCAGGCGCATCCTCATCAAGAACCCGCGCGCGCTCGAGATGAAAGTCTCCGGTATCATGACCTCCCCTCCGCGCACGACGCGCGCGGCCGTTCTCGCGGTCGACGCCCTTGCCGAAATGGAGATGGATCCGCGCGGCGCCGTGACCCAGCTCTTCGTCGTCGACGACACCGGCCGGCCGGTCGGCATCATACACATCCACGCCATCGTTCGC
>JAFNGP010000291.1 GCA_017885175.1 bacterium | reverse complement strand
GTGCCGGTCATGAAGCTCGTCGAGATCATCAGGGGGCTCGCGACGAGCGACGAGACGACCGCCGCGATCGTCGATCTGAGCAAGAAACTCGAAAAGGTTCCGGTCGAGGTCAACGACTACCCCGGATTCGTCTCGAACCGCGTTCTTCTTCCGATGATCAACGAGGCGGTCTATTGCCTCATGGAAGGGGTCGCGACGGCCGAGGCGATCGACGACGTGATGAAGCTCGGGATGAACCATCCCCTCGGGCCGCTCGCGCTCGCGGACCTGATCGGCCTCGACATCTGTCTCAATATTCTCAACGTGCTTTACCGCGGGCTCGGGGATCCGAAATACCGCGCGTGCCCGCTTCTGAAGAAGATGGTGGACGCCGGGTATCTCGGACGGAAAACGGGCCGCGGATTCTTCACGTACGAAAAGGGATGAGGGCTCCGCATGCTCGGATTCAAGAAGCGGTTGCACAGACAGCCGGGGCTGGCCCCCGGGACCCTCGTCCACATCGGCGAGAAGAAGGTAGAGAAGGTCCGGATCACCGTCATGGATTTCGACGGCGAGGGTTTCCATGAGAAGGTCGTCGAGAGCGTCGAGGAGTGCTTCGCGTACCGGGAACGGCCGACGACCACATGGATCAACGTGGACGGCATCCATGACGTCGGGATCATCGAGAAGCTCGGCGCCTGCTACGGCATTCACCCGATCGTTCTCGAGGACATCGTCAATAGCGTCCAGCGGCCGAAGATGCTCGACTTCGGCGATTACCTGTTCATCTCGCTCAAGATGCTCTATTTCGAAGGGTCGCGGGAAGAGGTGAAGGTCGAGCAGGTGAGCCTCATTCTCGGCCTGAACTTCGTCCTTTCCTTCCAAGAGGACATCGGGGACGTGTTCGATCCCGTGCGGGACCGCATCCGCAAGGGGACCGGGAAGATGCGGCGCTCGGGGGCGGATTATCTCGCCTACTCGCTCATCGACGCGGTCGTCGACGGCTACTTCGTGGTTTTCGAATGGCTCGGCGAGCGGATCGAGGAGATTCAGGAACGGATCGTCGGCGATCCGACCGCGAAGAACCTGGAGACGATCTATCATCTCAAGAGCGAGATGGTCGAGCTGCGCAAGGCGGTCTGGCCGCTCCGCGAGGTGATCGCGAACCTCGAGCGCGTCGAATCGCCGCTCGTGCGCAAGGACACGCTCATTTTCCTCCGGAACGTCTACGGGCACACGATCGAGATCATCGAAACGATCGAGTCGTTCCGCGACCTCATGGCGGGCATGATCGACATTTATCTGTCGAGCCTGAGCATGAAGCTGAACGAGGTCATGAAGGTGCTGACGATCATCGCCACGATCTTCATCCCGCTCACCTTTGTCGTCGGCATCTACGGGATGAACTTCCGGCATATGCCGGAGCTCGACTGGCGGTTCGGGTATCCCATGGTCATGCTCGTGGTGCTCACGGCGGGCGTTTCGATGCTCGTCTATTTTCGCAAGAAGAAGTGGCTATGAGCGGATGCTGCGCGCGGCCACGGCCCCTTATTTCTCGATGAGCTCGACGAGGACCCCGAGCGTCGACTTGGGATGCACGAACGCGACGAGCCTGCCCTCCGCGCCGGGGCGGGGTTTTTCGTCGATGAGGCGCACGCCGCTCTCCGTGAGCTCCTTCATCACGCGCTCGATGCCGTCGACTTCAAAGCACAGATGGTGAATGCCGGGGCCCCGCTGCTCGACGAACTTGGAGACGGCGCTCTCGGGGCCGATCCCCTCGAGGAGCTCGATCGTCGTATTCCCGGCCGAGAGGAAGGCGACCTTGACGCCTCGCTCGCTCAGCGTTTTCTCGTCGACGCACGGAAGCGCGAGGGAGCCGGCGAATATCTTCTTGGCCTCTTCGAGATTCCTCACGGCTATTCCGATGTGGTGAACCGCTCCGAGCTTTGGATGCATGGCGGGCGAACCTCCCGTTGCGGGTGAACGAAGACGTCCCGCGCGGCCTACGAGCGCTCGGCGGGGTTGTAGCGGCCGAAGACCTTTTCCATCGCCCGCGAGATCTCGCCGAGCGTGCAGTTCCCCTTCACCGCGTCGACGATCGGGGGCATGAGATTCGCGGTCCCGCGCGCCGCTTCCTCGACCGCCGCGAGAAGGCGCGAGACGGCCGCCCGGTCCCGCTCCTTCCTGAATCTTTCGAGCCGGGAGCGCTGTTTCTCGGCGACGGAATCGTCGATTCTGAAAGCGCCGCCGAGCGGGGCGTCGTCGTCGCTGTATCTGTTCACCCCGACGACGCCGGTGGCGCCGCTCTCGATCGCCTTCTGGTACTCGTAGGCGCTTCGCTCGATCTCGCGCTGCGGAAAGTGCTCCTCGATCGCGCGTATCATGCCGCCCATGTCCTCGATCCGCGCCATGAGCGCGAGGGCATGCTCCTCTATCTCGTCGGTGAGTTTCTCGATCACATAGGAGCCCCCGAGGGGATCGATGACGTCGCACACGCCCGATTCCTCCGCGATGATCTGCTGCGTACGAAGCGCGGTGAGCGCCGCTTCTTGCGAAGGGAGGTTGAGCGCCTCGTCCTTCGAGTTGGTATGGAGCGACTGGGTTCCCCCGAGAACGGCGGCGAGCGCCTGGAGCGTGACGCGGACGACGTTGTTCTCGCTCTGCTGCGCCGTGAGGGTGCAGCCGGCCGTCTGCGTGTGAAAGCGGAGCAGGAGGGAGCGTTCGTTCTCCGCGCCGAAATGATCCTTCATGGTGCGCGCCCAGAGGCGCCGGGCGGCTCTGAATTTCGCGATCTCCTCCAAGAGGTTGTTGTGCACGCAGAAGAAGAACGAGAGGCGCGGCGCGAAATCGTCGACGGCGAGCCCCGCGGCGATCGCGGCCTCGACGTACGTTACCGCGTCGTAGAAGGTGAAGGCGATCTCCTGGACGGCCGTCGATCCGGCCTCGCGAATATGGTAGCCGCTGATGCTGATCGTGTTCCAGGACGGCGTATTGTCCCTGCACCACGCGAAGACGTCCGTGACGACGCGCATCGAGGGAGCCGGGGGATAGATGTACGTTCCCCGGGCGTAGTACTCCTTGAGGATGTCGTTCTGGATCGTTCCCGAGATCTTCGAGAGGGGCACTCCCGTTTCCCCGGCGAGCGCCGCGTACATCGCGAGCAGAATCGCCGCCGTGGAGTTGATGGTCATCGAAGTGCTGACCTTGTCCAGCGGGATATCCTTCATAAGAACCCTGAAATCATCGATGGAATCTATTGCCACGCCGACTCTTCCGATTTCACCTTCGGCCATCGGATCGTCCGAGTCGTAGCCCATCTGGGTCGGAAGATCGAATGCGATCGAGAGTCCCGTCTGCCCCTTTTCGAGAAGGTAGCGGAAGCGCAGGTTCGTTTCCTCGGCGGAGCCGAAGCCCGCGTACTGCCGCATCGTCCATAATTTCCCTCTGAACATCGTGGGGTAGATGCCTCTCGTGTACGGGTAGACTCCGGGGAAGCCGGGGCGGTCGAAGCACGAGGAATCCGGGGCGTCGAGGGGAGTGTAGAGAGGCTTCAGCTCCAATCCCGACGTCGTCGCGAAGGAGCTCTTTCGCTCACCCGTCTTTGCGCGGAAGGGGCGATACGTTTTTTCTTCCCAGCTCCCGAGCTTTTCGACGTGGCTTTTCTTCGGTTTCCTGCCCGGCATGGAACGACCTCTCAGAGCGGGATGTTGCCGTGCTTCTTCGGCGGAAGCTGCTGTCTCTTGTTGAGGAGATTCTCGAGGGCGTGGATGATCATCGGCCGCGTGTTTTCGGGGCTGATGACGTCGTCGAGGTATCCGAGGGACGCCGCGACGTAGGGATTGGCGAACGACTCGACGTACAGGTCGATGTATTTCTGGAGCTCGATCTCGGGATCCTCGGCCGAAGAGATTTCCTTCCGGTAGAGAATGTTGACGGCGCCTTCCGCGCCCATGACCGCGATCTCCGCCGTCGGCCAGGCGACGTTGTAATCCCCTCTGATGTGCTTGCTCGACATGACGCAGTACGCGCCCCCGTAGGCCTTCCGCGTGATCACGGTTATCTTGGGCACGGTCGCCTCGCAATAGGC
>JAFNGP010000290.1:1657-2833 GCA_017885175.1 bacterium | reverse complement strand
CGGCGCCGCGCGGGCGGGGCGGCGCGGGGCGGGGGGCGGCCCGCGGCGCGGGCGGGGGGGGCTCAGCAGTATCCAGTTCGGAACGCCCGCGACGAGGAGCAGGAAAAAGTTCGGCCTGCCGAGAGCGCCGGCGCCGAGGAGCGCGCCGAGGAAGAGGCCCGAGACCCACGGCGGAATCCGCCGCGTTCGGATGCGGATCGGCCGCTCCCCCCTCATATCCTCGTCGAGCGCGAGCGCGAGCATGAAGGAAGCGGTCACGAGAAACACCTCGAGGGCGGTCGCGATGATCGTGCCTTCATACAGGACGAACTGCCGGTAGAAGAGCGCCATCGCCGCCGCGGCGATCGCCGTGACCGCGGCGGACGGCTTCCCTTTTCTCGGCCCCTCGACCAGTCTCGCGCCCGCGGCGTAAACAAGCGCGATCGTGAAAAGACCGAGCGCGAACTGCACGATACGGGGCGCCGTGAGCCCCGCGCCGAAGAGCTTGAAAACGACGACGAGAAACGCGGGATACAGCGGGTTGAAATCGAGGGCGCCCGTCGGCGGCGCACCTCCCTCCGAAACGGCGCGGGCGAGATCGTAGTAGAATCGCGAATCGAGCGAGAGAATGCCGCCGAACTCGGATCTCCCGAGCTCGACGAGAAAGATCATCCGCACAACGAGCCCCGCCGCCAGAATCGCCGCGAGCGCTATCGCGGGATGAATTCTCTTTTTCGGCGCCTCGTTCCTAGCCATGTACCCTCATTTTGCGCTTCCGAACACGCCATGGAAAAAGCCTTTGAGAACGTTTCGCAGCTTCGCGGGCCTCTGCTTCTCGAACAGGCACAGAAGCATCAGGGATTTCATTCTCGAATATGCGGTGTCGCACACCCACTTCGGCTCGAAGGCGAAATACTCCTTCATCAGGATAATATGGTTTCGGGTCATATAGTAGCGGCGAAACGGCGGATGGTTCGTGACGCCGGTCCTCTTCCAGAGGAGCCTGTGCAGCGTGCTCGCGCCGACGCTGTGCAGCATGACCGGCTTGCAGGTCGATATCACCCTGTATCCCTTTTTTCTGGCCCTCAGGCAGTACTCGTCGTCCACGTGATCGATGAAGAACGCGTCCCGAAACGGACCGATGGCGGTGTAGGCGCCGATGGACACCAGGCTTCCCGAGGTTATGACGGTCTTTCT
>JAFNGP010000290.1:0-1548 GCA_017885175.1 bacterium | reverse complement strand
GAGTCCTGATCGAACAGGAACGCCCACGCATACCCGTGCTCGCGCGCCCAGCCTATCCCCTCGTTCAGAGCGGTCGCCACGCCGAGGTTCCGCGCGTTGCGGATCAGATGAACGTCATTCTTGCCCGCGATTCCATCGAGCGCGCGGCTTTCCTCCGCGGGAGAGCCGTTATCGACGATCACGACATGATCGACCTGTCCCGAAATCCCGGCGACGCGATTCTCGAGCCCCTCGTCGGGATGATACGTGACGATAACGGCGCAAACGTTTTTCTTTTCGAGAGTGCTCTTCGACATCGGCCGCGCCTTCCGTGTGCCGGATCAATTGAGAAAGAGGTCCTTCGCCGCGCTCAGGACCCCGTTCGAATACCGGTGATACCTGAGAGAGCACAGGTTCGCCGCGACCGCCGCGACGCGTTTGCGCTTTTCCTTCGGCATGCGGGACCTCAGATAATAGTAAATCACCCTGTCTCTGGCCGCTTTCGCCCTGCCGTCGTAGTCGGGCAGCGTCGCGCGGAGCTTCTTCAATCTCCGATGGGCGTGCGAATAGTGCCGGAATTCGTTCGCATACGAGCCGGAGTTGTCTCCAAACACCGCCCTCGCGGTAAGGCCGGCCTTTTCTCTCGCCCCGACCTGTTGGCCGGGATGCTGCCGGTACCGAATAAGAGGCTCATCTATATACACCAAATCCGCATACAACGATATGACAAACGCGATCCAGGCATCGTGGATCCACGACGACGGGAACGGAATGAACAGGTCCGCATAGCGTTTCTTGAAGGCCATCGTCGCGCCCGTGACCATATTCTTCTCGAGAAGAACCCTCCAGGCGTTTCCGGCATCGAACTGTCTTCTTCGTTTTTGCGTGAACTCGACCCTCTCCCACAGGGTGACGCCGAGAGGCTGCAGACGCTCGTCCACGAGCGAGGCGTCGGAAAAGACGACGCCCGCGGAAGGGTTGCCGGNNTATCGCCTTCTCGAAATTCCTGTTGGATCCGACGTTCGCGGCGTTCGAATGAATTCGAACCGGGAAGGGGCTCTTTCCGGCGAACGCCTCGAGCACCCGAAGCGTCCCGTCCGTCGAGGCGTCGTCGCACACGATCAGCTCGTCGGGCAGACGCTTCTGGGAGGCGATGCTCGCGAGCTGCGCCTCGAGATGCGCCTCGCCGTTGCAGGTGCACATGGCGATCGAGAGCGTCGGTCTCGTCACGGCTGTTCTCCCGATGCGCCGAACAGATGAATGCCGTTCCTGCGCAGCCGATACAGGGTCATGGCGATGGCGAGCGATTCCACGAATACCACCGAGAACGAAACGCCCGGGGCTCCGTATCCATGGGTCAGGTAGATCATGGCGAGGACGCCGACGACGCTCGTCACGACGTACACGAAAAGGTAGTCTCTCTTCAGTCCCAGCGAGAGCAGGCATTGCACCGTCAGAATATTGCCGAGAATGTTCAGCACGGGGATGAACGCCAGTATCCGCAGCAGCTCGATCGACGCGGCATACTCCCCGCCGAGAATAGCGCCGACGAGAAACTTCGCGTTGCTG
>JAFNGP010000289.1:2841-4739 GCA_017885175.1 bacterium | reverse complement strand
CAAACAAAAAAAACAAACTCGACGAGGCGGCCATCACCGTCGGGAAGTCGGATAACAGCGCCCGCGTCGAGGAGGGCGACTTCATCCCCTCCCTCGTCGTGACGTACTATCCGAAGTGAGCGGGCGGCCCGGGGAGCGGCGCGAGGTGCCCTCGAGGCCCGCGACCAAACGCAATTAGACTTGCATATAGTGACACTATGTGCTAAAGTGTTTGCATATGGTGCGGACGATAAAAAGACGTTTCTGGGTCGATCTCATCGAGCATGAGTGGCGGGAGCGCTCCGTTGTCTGGCTCGCGGGCGTTCGCCGCGTGGGCAAGACGTGCCTCTCCCAAAGCCTTCCCGATATCGAGTATTTCGATTGCGAGCTCCCGCGCGTCCGGCGCATGATGGAGGATGTCGAGGGCTTTCTCGACGGTCTGGCCGCGCGGAGAATCGTCCTCGACGAGATTCACCGCCTGAAGAATCCCTCGGAGCTTTTGAAAATCGCCGCCGATCATTATCCCAATCTGCGCGTTCTCGCGACCGGCTCATCCACGCTCGGCGCCTCGAGAAAATTCAAGGATACGCTCGCGGGCCGCAAGCGGGACATCTGGCTGACTCCGCTCTGCGCAGCCGACCTTGCGGATTTCAAGAACACCGATCTCGCTCATCGGCTCCTCCGAGGCGGCTTGCCGCCGTTCTTCCTCGCGGACGAGTTGCCCGAGCGCGATTTCCAGGAGTGGCTCGATGCATACTGGGCAAAGGACATCCAGGAGCTCTTCAGGCTGGAGAAGCGGAGCTCCTTCCAGAAGTTCGCTGAGCTCATCATGGCGCAGAGCGGCGGCATCTTCGTGGCGAAGAGCTTCGCGGCCCCTTGCGAGGTCAGCCGGCAGACGATCACGAATTATCTGAAGGTTCTTGAGACGACATTCATGGTGCACGTGATCAGACCGTTCAGCGGGCGGCGGCCGAACGAGATCGTGTCGGCGCCGAAGACCTATGCATTCGACACCGGCTTCGTGTGCTATCACCGCGGGTGGAAGGACCTCCGCGCGGAGAACCTCGGGGCGCTCTGGGAGCATTACGTTCTCAACGAGATGATGGCGCGGATGCAGAGCCGGCGGATCAATTACTGGAGAGACAAGCGCGGCCATGAGGTCGATTTCGTCATAGCCGGGAGAGGCGCGCGATCGCCGGGGGGCGGCGCGCATCCCGTGGCGATCGAATGCAAGTGGTCGGCCGGCGAATTCGACAGCGGCAACCTGCTCGCCTTTCGCAGACAATATCCCCAGGGGGAGAATTTTGTCGTGGCGCGGGACGTCGCGCGGTCGTATGTCCGCAGCTATGGCGACGTGAAGGTGCGGTTCATGGGCCTATCGTCGTTTGGCGATCTCATGCTCGGCGGCGGCGCAGGCGCTTGGAGAAAATAGCAAGCGGGCGGGACGAGGCTCTATGAAACGCCTGTTCGTCACCGCCCGCTGACGATTGATTACCGCTTTTCTCTTGTGTCTGCGGCCCGGTCAGACCTTTTCTCTACATTTCGCGATTGCGCCGGCTGAGCGCTTCTCGCGGGAGCCTCTGCTTTGCGCTCGACCTGAACCGGCCGCCTCGACGCGGCGACCTCGCGCTGAGGCTGAGCATTCTGCCTTGGCGCAACCACCTGCCGCTGGGGCTGAACTACCTGCCGCTCAGTCCGAACGCTCTGTCTCGCGGGAGCCGCTACTCTCGCCTGCGCGTCCCGCGGGGTCGCAGATCTCTCGGCGATCGTTCGAACAGGTATCTGTCGGCGAGTGAGCGTTTTCACGCGCTGGAAGTCCGGAGCGCGCTTGACGACGCCGGTGCGCAGGAACACGTCACGATAGCGCGGCTGATCGATCCCGTAGCGCCCGATGTGATCGTCACAGAAGTCGTTGATGT
>JAFNGP010000289.1:0-2797 GCA_017885175.1 bacterium | reverse complement strand
GCCGAAGGGCTCGTAGGAATCCCATCCCCAGCCGCCGCTCGTCCATACCCAGCGGCCGTCGGAGAAGGGAGCCCAGCTCTCGTCGACGTAGGGACACCATACGACACCGTATGGCGGGACCCTCATCCATTCGCCGTACTGAGAGAGAAGGTCGTAACCTCCTGATTGGTAATTGACTCCCGCGGATACTCGGACGACTGCGGATGCATTTTGGGCGTATCCGAGGGCGACGAAGAACACGCACGCGAAAAGCAGGAGGCCCAGCCTCTTGCTCAACCGGGGTTCGAAGTATTTCAACATGTCCAGCCTCCTTTGGGAATCGGAGCCTTCTGGGCGTCCATATGGTGTGTCGGGGGGAAGGTTTGTTAGGTTACAGCGCGGTTTTGCTACGATGCATGCCCGGAGCGAGGCGGTTGCCGATGAAGAGGTAGCCGTCCGGGCTCATGAACAGGGAGGAGTCGCCGAAGGGAACGGGAACCGTCTTCCAGCTCGAAAAGCAATCCTCCGATATAAAGAGCTTTCCATCGTCGTCGAAAAGCGCCGCGACCTCTCCGCCCGGCGCCGCGACAATGCCGTACCAATAGTAGTTTCCGCCCGGCTGGATCGTCTTCCAGACGGCGCCCCCGTCGCTCGAGCAGAGAACCCCTTTCCCATAGACGGCGAACACGTTTCCGACGCGATCGGCCTTGACCGAATAGATATCGAGGCTGTCCGTCATGCGGCTCCACGTAGCGCCGTTGTCGCTCGATCCCAATACTCCCCGATATTCCGTGCCGATATAGACGCATCCGCCGGAGCCCGTGCTTATGGATGTAACCGGCGCTTCGTTGAATACGTTCTCCCAGGAGGCGCCTCCGTCGGTGGATCTCAGAACGCCGTTATCGGTGTTCCCGAATATCGCGCCGTTCTTTGCCACCGCGAGAGCATGTACCGCCGTTCGTGCGATCGAAGAGGTATCGGCCAGGGACCAGCTGTCGCCCGAGTCGTTCGAGATGAAAATGCCGAACTCGGTGCCGGCTAAAAGCGAAGAGTTCGGATGGATCGCGAGACAATTCAGAGTATATGAGATTCCATGGCATGCCCTGACCCATGTCTTGCCGCCGTTTCTGGATCTGACCATCGATCTGCGGTTGAGAAGGTAATAGGTGCCGCAGCTGTCCACCGATAGAGAGTTGGGCGCCCAGAGGAAGTCGTAGCGCTCGGGATCGGCGGGGAAATAGCTTTTCGCCGCGCTCCAGCTCGCCCCCCCGTCGGTCGAGCGAAAAACGCCGTAGCTCGACGTGCCGGCCAGCAGAAAACCGTCCCCGCACAAGAGCGAACCGACACCGAGTCCCTGCAGGCCGATATCCGCGTTCTCCCAGGAATCGCCTCCGTCTCGCGAGCGGATCGCGCCGTGTCCGGTGGTGCCTGCGAATATGTTCCCCGCTCGCTCCGTCGCGATCGCGACGACGTTGTCGGAAATCGCGCCGCGATCGATCCGTACCCACGGCTCTCCGCCTCCCGCGGACCGGTATATCTCGCCGGCGCTCGTGCCCGCCAGGATATATCCTTCGTTGTGGATCGCCAGGCAGTGAATATAGCTGTTCTCCAGGCCGCTCGATGACGGCGTCCACGTCCGGCCGCCGTCCGCGGAGAAGAGGACTCCCCGCCATCCGCATCCCGCGTATATGGCGCCGGCGGAATCGGTGACGAGGGCGAGCACCGCACCCTGGATCGGGTTCCCTTCCGTCTCGACCCAAACGCCGCCGTCGTTGTCCGAGCGGAATATTCCGCCGGTCGACGAGCCTGCCAGTATCGCGCCGTCGGCGGCTTCGGTCAGCGAGTAGATATTGAGATCCAATAGATGGTTATTGACCTGTGTCCAGCTTTCGCCATGGTCGCGGGAGACGAAGACGCCTCCTCCCGGAAGGGCGGCGAAGACGGTTTCCCCTCCCTTGACGAGAAGGGCCTTCACTTCGCAGTTAGGGTGGAGGCCGGCGGTCTTTTGCGTCCACGTCCGTCCGCGATCGGTGGACCGCCACAGGGCGGCGCCCATATCCGCCCCCATAAAGAGCGTTCCATGCATATCCGGGACGATTGCGTTGGCGCTTATGGATACGACTTGAGGAATCGGGACATTCGTCCAGGCAATCGGCGCCTCTTCCGGAAGGTCCACGCTCCGAACGCACGACTGGCATAGCGCGGCGGCCGTCAACGCCGCCGAAAGCGTCAATCGAACACCCGTCAGAGACCCGATGGCGATAGCTCCTTTGTCGATTGCGAGCTCCGATAGAACTTGCTGCTCATGAAAAGGTAAAGACGATCGGCGGGATCCGCCGCGATCGAGCGAATGAAGCCGAAATCGGAAGACGGAAGGCCTTCGTTCTGCGGGCCCAAGGCGGCCCCGTCCGTTCTCGCCCACAGAATGCCCCCGGTGGTTCCGAAAATAATATCTTCACCCGCGACGAGCACGGTCAAGATCCGAATCCTCTCCTTCGAGAAGCGTCTCCAGAAGACGCCGCCATTCGACGAGACGAAGACGCCCGCATCCGTTCCGGCCAGGATCTCCCCGCCGCCCGTGACGGCGAGGGCGTTCACGCGTAAATCGCCGAGACCGGTGTTCATCTGGTCCCACAGCTTTCCCTGGCCCGTATACCGGAATATTCCCCCGAAGTTCGCTCCCGCGAGAAGGCGTCCCTCATCGGTTCGGATCAAAGCCCGTACGTTGTAGCCATGCAGGCCGATGTCGCTCCAGATGTCTCCACCGTCGGTGGAAATGAATATTCTATCGGTAAACGCCGCGACGCTGTCCCCGGGA
>JAFNGP010000288.1 GCA_017885175.1 bacterium | reverse complement strand
GGCCAGCAGTCGTTGAGCTGCCAGTAGAGCGATCCCATGCAGGAGGGCTTCGCGCGGCGCTGCGCCTCGATGGCCGTCTTCATCCCCTCCGCCTGGAGGAGCTGGCTCACGTACACGAACGATTCGAAATCGCGCGGCGGGCGGTAGTCGCGCTCCATGTACGCCCGGATGATCTCGTTTCCCCGCGGAGCTTTCTGATGCGAAAGCATCGCGGCCGAGTCGATCCTCCGATCCTCGGGACGCGCGAAACGCGAGATCGTCGCGAGCGACGGAAACGACTGGAATCCGAACTCGCTCATGAACCGCGGCACCTTCTCGCGGAACGCCTCGAAGGCCTCGCCGTCGTGCCACACGCCCCAGTAATGCGAATCCCCTTCCGCGAGGCTTCGCGGATCGGCCCTCCCGCGGCTCGGCGACGACGGCCAATAGGCCGCGCCCGGGTCCAGCTCCGCCACTACCCCCGGAAGGAGCTCGTGGAAGAGCTTCACGTAGTCGTTCCATATCTTCGCCGAATCGGCCGCCGAATATTTATACTGGCGCTGCCATCCCCAGTTGCGCCAGCCCTCGCCGATCTCGTTGTTGCCGCACCAGAGGGCGAGGCAGGCATGGTTTCTCAGGCGCTTCACGACGCCGGCGGCCTCTTCCCTCACGTTGGCCAGGAACGCGGAATCGCCCGGATACATGGCGCAGGCGAACATGAAATCCTGCCATACGAGAATTCCGTATTCGTCGCACAGGTCGTAGAAAAGATCGCTTTCGTATGCGCNNCCGCCCCACACCCGCAGCATGTTCATGCCGGCGCCGGCGGCGCTCGCGACGAGCGACTCGTACCGGTCGGCCGCGACGCGCGGGATGAAGCTGTCCATCGGGACGAAGTTCGCCCCTTTCATGAAAACGGGGACGCCGTTCACGCGGAAATAGAAGCTCTCTCCCCTTTCGTCCCGGTCTCTGACGAGCTCGATCGTCCGGAGGCCGATTCGTCGCGCGGCCCGATCGACGACGAGCCCTCCGTCCCGCATCTCGCCGAGGAGATCGTAGAGGTGCGGCTCGCCGAGACCGTTCGGCCACCAGAGCTTCGGCGCGGGGATGGTGAAATCGAGCGACACGGCGTTCAGCCCCGGGACGAGCTCCGCGCCGACACTCGCACTGACCTGGCCGTCGCGGAGCACCGAAAGGGAGACACTCCCGCGGGAGGAAGCCTCTATCTCGAAAACGGCGGCGAGCTCCGCCGATTCCCCGATGACGCGCTTCTGGACGATCCGGAGATCCGCGATTCTCGCGCCGTCCCAAGCGCGCAAACGGACGGGGCGCCATACCCCCGAGGTCACGAACCGCGGCGCCCAATCCCATCCGTACTGATACGCCGCCTTTCTCGCGAGGACGCGCGCGCCCCCGGGGAGCTCGTACCCGAGCGAATCCCACCCGGCCCGCACCGCGCCCACCGGCGAATGGAAATAGACGCGAAGCTCGTTTCCCTTCTCGCGCAGAACTCCCGCGCACGGCGCCTTCCACTCGCGGAACATGTTGTCCGCCTTGAAGAGAAGCGAATCGTTCAGATAGACGTCGGCGTAGGTGTCGAGCCCCTCGAAATCGATCTCAATATGCTCCCTCGCGAGGAACGCGGGCGCCGCGTCGAAGACGGCGCGGTACTCCCAGTCCTCGCTCTCGATCCACTGGAGATCCTTCTCGTTCGTTCCGAAGAACGGATCTTCGATGAGGCCCGCCGCGAGGAGATCGGTGTGAACGCATCCGGGAACGCGCGCCGGGCGCCACGCACCTTCGGAGACCCGCCGGAACTCCCAACCGCGATCCAGCGCGATCGTCGAGCGATCGGAAGGCTGGTTGCACGATGACAGTAGGAGCGAAAGCGAAAGCGCGAGGACAAGAGCCGGGCGATTCATCGATCCTCCCTCGAAAGCGGGAACGGCTCCAGTATATCATGCGCGGCGCGTCTTTGAAGGCCCGTTTTTGAAGCAGCCCCCCCTTTTTCCCCTTGACGAGGGAAAGGCTTCTCTATATAATGGAAAAATGGTACTTTAATACCACAATATAGGAGGGCCGATCCATGAAGAGACAGATCATCACAATCGACGAGACCCTATGCACCGGCTGCGGCCTGTGCATTCCGAACTGCCCCGAGGGGGCGCTCCGGATCATAGACGGCAAGGCCCGGCTCCTGAGCGACCTTTTCTGCGACGGGCTCGGCGCGTGCATCGGGCACTGCCCGGAGGGGGCCATCACAACCGAGAGCCGCGAGGCGGAGCCGTATGATGAAAGCAAGGTCATGGAGAATATCGTGCGATGCGGTCCGAACGTCATCAGAGCCCATCTCGCGCACCTCAGGGATCACAAGCAGGACGAATACTTCCGCGAGGCCCTCGCCTACCTCGTGGACCGCGACATCGAGATCCCGGCGGAGTTCTTCGAGCCGGCATGCCGGTGCGGCGATACCGACCGTTCGTCCCCCGCATTCGCCGGCTGCCCGGGCTCGAGAATCGTGAACATCGAGCCGGATGCGGCGGGCGCGCCGGCGGCTTCGCCTTCGAGCGCCGCGGCGGCCCGCCCGTCGCGCCTGCGCCAGTGGCCCGTGCAGATCATGCTCGTGCCACCGGACGCTCCGTTTCTCGACGGCGCCGATCTCCTCATCGCCGCCGACTGCGTCCCCTTTGCCTACGCCGGCTTCCACGAGAATCTGCTCGCCGGCAAGACGCTTCTCGTCGGCTGCCCGAAGCTCGACGACGCCGAGCATTACCTCGAAAAGCTCACGGCGATGTTCAAGCAGAACGACGTGCGATCGGTCACCGTCGCCCACATGGAGGTCCCCTGCTGCATCGGTCTCGTGCGGCTCGTCGAAAAGGCAATACGCGATTCGGGTAAGGATGTGCCCTTCGAGACGCGGATGATCGGCGTCAAGGGAAACGAAATGTAATCGGTGGCGCGCGGAGCGTCCGGCTCGTATAATTATTCATCGAAATCGCGCGCGCCTCGCCCGCGATCGGGCGGCGCGAAAGACCTTTTTCAGGAGGGAACGGATTGAGAACAACACGCGTGTTCGCCCTTTCGGCGCTCGTTCTCGTTACGATCGTCTCGATGCTCGCAGCGAACGGCTATGCGGGGAAGCCGCGGGATCCGAAGAAGCGCGGCGGCATCAAATGGACCTACAACGTCAAGGACGGGCTCGCGCAGGCGAAGAAGCAGGGAAAACCGGTCATGGTCGATTTTATGGCCGTCTGGTGCCCTCCCTGCAAGGCGATGGAGGATTCGACCTTCAGCGACCGCGCCGTCGTCGAGAAGGCTTCGGCGTTCGTTCCCGTGCGGATCGACATCGACAAGCAGCGGGAGGTCGCCGCCGCGTACGGCGCTCTCGCGCGCAAATACGGCGGCATCGGGATTCCCAACATTCTGTTCATGGCCGCCGACGGAACGAAGCTCAAGCACATCGTCGGCTACTACGGACCGCGNNGCGGCGATCACTTCTTGAGGTCCCACCAGCCGTACCAGTTCACGTAGACGACGAGCTTCTGCGCGTTCTCGTTGAACAGCGAGGCCTCGTCCACCCCGAGGTAGCGGTCCCAGATATACTCGACGCCGAGCGAGGCGACGGCTCCCCGCGGCGAGTATGCCTCGAGCGATATGCCGAGGCCGGGGCCGACGGAGTTGTTGTAGTCGAGCCCTTCCGTATCCGCCTGGTACCGCAGGGTGGCGTACGTGTTGAGCGTGACGTTCCCCCATTTCGTCCAATCCACTCCCTGCTTGATCCAGCCGTTGAGCAGCAGATTGCTGTCCCCTTCCTTCGGCATCTCCCCTCTCAGATCCCCCCACGTCGAGCCGCGAAAGCCGACGATCGCCAGTGCGCTTCCCGAGCAGAGGACGAGACACGCGAGCGCGAGAGCAATCCCGAATACGTGACGTTTCATTTCCTATCTCCTTCCGTAGATCAGGGCGTCCGTTTTGCCCCATGAGTGTTCGATCGTAAAATTCCTGAGCAGCACGTAGCCGTCCTCGAAATAGGGTTCGAACTCGTTGCACGGGGACATCTTCCCGTAGAAAAGGTCCTCGCACACGACGAAGTCCACCCGCTCGGCGAACGCCGGTCTCGGCGAATCCGTTTTCCGGATCTCGAACATATTGAGGAACCGCGCATGGGGATACCGGTCCCCGAGCGTATATGCGTAAATAACTCCGTCCCAGCCGTTGAACGCGACGGTCATTCCGTCGAAGCCTTTCGTCTCGAAGAACTCGATCACCGGCGTCACGTCCGGGTACTGCCGCTCGAGCCAGCGCAGGTTGAAAAGTCCGTACGCCCAGAATATGACGAGGATCGAAACGGTGAAAAATCCGGTGACGATCCGGTTCCTCGCGCCGGACGAGAAGATCTTCGCCATATGCTCCACCCCGAGAGCCGCGGCGGGGACGAGAAAGATGAGCGCGAAGATCATGTTCTTGTTCACCGACTGCTCCGCGCGCGTCACGAGATGGAGAACGATGATCGGCGTGGAGAGCGCGATGAGAACGAGCGCCGTCTTTCCGTGCCGTTCGTGGAATATTCCGAAGACGGCCAACAGAAGCACGAGCGCGATCCAGCGGAACGCCCACTCGAACATGGTCGCGAGCGGCACCTTGATGTTCGCGTAGGTCTCGACCTGCCCGAGCACCTGCACCCGGGGAGCGTACTGGTCGAACCCCAGGTAGAGGGCGCCGAGAACGGCGAGCGGAAGGACGCAGAAGAGCGCGGTCCGCTTGATTCCGTGCTTGAACAGAACGTA
>JAFNGP010000287.1 GCA_017885175.1 bacterium | reverse complement strand
CGCGGCCGACGAGCGCCGGATTGAATATGTTGTAGCCGAGGCCCCCGTAGAACTGCTTCGTGATGACGACGGCGAAGAAATTTCCGATGACGATCATCCACCACGGGCTCGTCGAGGGAAGGTTGAGGGCAAGAAGGAGCCCCGTGAGCGCCGCGCTCAGGTTGCCGACGGTGACCGGTTTCCGCACGATTCTCTGCCAGGCCGCCTCGAAGAGAACGGCCGAACCGACGGAAATCACGATCGTGAAAAGGGCGGCGAGACCGAACAGGTATACGGAAAAGAGCGTCGCCGGCAAGAGCGCGATGATCACGAGACGCATGATATCGCCGACGCGCTTTCCGTCGTGAATGTGGGGAGACGAGCTCACGAGGAAGCGCGGACCCGCTTCGTCGAGCTGCTCCTTGATCTCCTTCTCCTTGATCTCCTCCAAAGAAACCTCCCGCTCAGACCGCCTTGGCGGCGATCTTCCGGACCTCCGCCTTGGCGCGGCGGAAATGATGCACCATCGGCCGGCGCGAGGGGCACAGATACGCGCAGCAGCCGCACTCGATGCAGTCGAGCACGTGGTGCTCGCCCGCGTCCTCGAACCGGAGCCGTTCGGCGAATATGCTGAGAACCGACGGATTGAGGCGCATCGGGCACCCCCGCACGCACCTTCCGCACCTGATGCACGCGTCGCCGACGAACTGGGCGACCTCCCCCTGCTGCAGGACGACGATCCCGCTCGTCCCCTTCGTGACGGGCGCATCGAGCGAATACTGCGCGACCCCCATCATGGGACCGCCGCCGATCACCTTCCCCGCATCCGGCTTCCGGCCGCCGCAGAACGCGATCAGGTCGCCGAAGGTCGTGCCGACGCGCGCGAGCACGTTCTTGGGCGCCGCGACGCCGCGGCCCGTCACGCACACGACGCGTTCGACGAGGGGCCGGTTGCGGCGCACGGCCTCGCGGGCCGCGTACGCGGTGCCGACGTTCTGGACGAGCACGCCGACGTCCATCGGGAGCCCGCCCGCGGGGACGACGCGCCCGGTGAGGACGTATATGAGCTGACGTTCGGCGCCCTGCGGGTACACGACGTCGAGCGGGGCGACCGTACAACCCCGCGCGCCGGATTCCTTCCGCATCGCCTCGATCGCGTCCGGCTTGTTCTTCTCGATCGCGACGATCACGTTCTTCACGCCGAGCGCCTGCGCGAGGTACGAGGCGCCTTCGAGTATCTGCGGCGCTTTCTCGAGCATGAGGCGATGGTCGCTCGCGAGATACGGCTCGCATTCGGCGCCGTTGATGACGAGCACGTCGATCGGCTTGTCCTTCGGGGGAGAGAGCTTCACGTGAGTCGGAAAGGAGGCGCCTCCCATGCCGACGATACCGGCGTCTCGAATGATGGCTTTTATCTTTTCGGCGTCCAGGCCCTCTCCGCCGCGATCGACGTCGAGCCCGCTCGCCCACTCGTCCTTGCCGTCGGGAACGATGACCGCGGCAGGCATGTCGGCGCCGACCGGGTGCGGATACACGTCGATCGCCTGCACGGCGCCGGACGTCGGCGCATGGAGGGGCACCGAGACGAATCCCTGCGGCTCCGCGATGATCTGGCCCTTCTTGACCGTGTCCCCCTTCTTGACGACCGGTTTCGGCGCGGCGCCGAGGTTCTGCGCGAAGGGCACGATGAGGCGTTCGGGCAACGGCATCGCCTCTATGGCGAGCCGATCCGCCAGATCCTTGTTATACGCCGGATGAACGCCGCCGAAGAACCTTCTCGCCGCCATCAGGCCTCACCTCCCGCCGCCGCTTTGACCTCGACCTCTTCGCCGGAACCGTCCATCGCCTTGACCTGGATCGTGTTCATCGGGCAGGACGCGGCGACCGTATCGGGAATNNACCGCGAGGTTGTCCTGCATCGCGATCGCCCCCTCGGGCGCCTCCTTGACGCATTTCGTGCATGCGATGCAGCCGACCGCGCAGAATTTGCGGACCTTCGCCCCCTTGTCGTGCGACGAGCAGAGAATATGGAGCCGCTTGTCGACGGGAACGAGCTTGATAATGTTTTTTGGGCACGCCGTCACGCATTTTCCGCACGCGGTGCANNCCGAGACAGCCGTACGAGCACGCCTTGTCGCCGCCGAAGAGGATCGCCGCCGACGTGCAATCCCTGATCCCGTTGTAGTGAAAACGCTTCTCGGCGACCTGGTCGTCGCCGGCGCAGAGCACGAGCGCCACCTTGCGCGCGGCGCCGCCCGCGTAGGAAGCGCCCATAATCGCGGCGATCTTCGACGCGACGCTCTCTCCCCCGACCGGGCACGAGTCGACGCCCGCCTTTCCGTCGGCTATGCGCCGCGCGAGCTCCGAGCAGCCGGGAAGCCCGCAGCCGCCGCAGTTCGCGCCGGGGAGCGCCCCTTCGATCTCCTCGACCCGGGGATTCGACGGGACGGCGAAGGCGCGCGCCACCATCGCGAGAAGAAGGCTCGAGAAGAGCGCGAGCGCGGACAGCGCGATGATTGCTGTCAGGACGGCGGTCTGCATAGAACGTGTCTCCTTATCATTGTTTCACGAGGCCGGTGAAACCCATGAAGGCGAGGGAAAGAAGCCCCGCCGTCACCAGCCCGATCGCGGTGCCCCGCAGCGGAACCGGTATATCGCAGAGCTCCATCCGCTCCCTGATTCCGGAGAAGATCATCATGGCGAAACCGAAACCGACCGCGGCCCCGAAACCGAAAACGGTCGTTTCGACGAGATT
>JAFNGP010000286.1:6847-7136 GCA_017885175.1 bacterium | reverse complement strand
TGAATCACGAGAGCGTCGATCGCGCGCTGAAGGTTCTCGGCGGCGGCACGAAGGAAAAACAGGCGCTCAAGAAGAAGATAAAATGGACGGCGGGCGAGCTCAGGGGCTTCGGCGATCGTTTCCGGGAGCTCGAGAGGTCGATCCACCATATCGAGAACAAGGAGAACGTCCGTTACGACGATCTGAAGAAGATCGTGCACGATATCAGGGAAGGGGAGCGGGGCTCGCAGAGGGCGAAGCAGGAGATGATCGAGGCGAACGTGCGGCTCGTGATCTCCATCGCGAAACG
>JAFNGP010000286.1:0-6808 GCA_017885175.1 bacterium | reverse complement strand
CGCCGACCAGGCGCGCACGATCCGCGTGCCGGTTCACATGATCGAGGCGATCAACAAGGTTTCACGGACGCAGCGCAAGCTGGTCCAGGAGTTCGGCCGCGAGCCGACCCCCGAGGAAGTGGCGAGACGGCTCAACTACCCGGTCGGCAAGGTGAAGAGCGTCATGAAGGCGAGCATCGAGCCGATATCGCTCGACCGCCCGATCGGCGAGGACGACGACTCGAACCTGAGCGATTTCATCGAGGACACCTCCGCGTCGGCGCCGGACCAGTCCGCGGCGCACGCGATGCTCCGCGACCAGGTCTCGCGGGTGCTCGCGACCCTGACGAAGCGGGAGGAGAAGGTCGTCCGGCTGCGGTTCGGTCTCGGCGACGGAACGCCCCGCACGCTCGAGGAGGTCGGCACGATATTCAGCGTGACGCGCGAGCGCGTGCGGCAGATCGAGGCGAAGGCCCTTCGCAAGCTCATGCATCCGAGCCGGAGCAGGAAGCTCAAGGGTTACATAGACGTGTAATCCGGGAAATACGCGGGCCCATAGCTCAGCGGTAGAGCCCCCGGCTCATAACCGGTTGATCCCAGGTTCGAATCCTGGTGGGCCCACCATCACTTTCATGCAACCCCGACGGACAATCGACGTATATGAATGATACTGATGAGGCGCGGTGTCGGGGATCGTGTCGTCCGAACCACGTCCCGTCGGAACGCGAAATTTTTGTGAAAATAACTCTTGCATAAAAAACGGCTTCTTTGGTAACTATGACCCAAAGTGTTGACTCGGTTCAGCCTTTAAGGAGGTGATTGCGAAGTAGCAACCATCGTTTGAGATACGCTAGAGGTGATATGTAATTCGTTTGTTCGAAAGGGAGGAAGTCATGAAGAAGTTCACGTTTGCTCTGATGATGGCGGCGGTCATGCTGCTCGCCGTTTCGCCGCTTTTCGCCAAGGGCATGATGTTCGGCGTCAAGGGCGGCCTCAATATGGCGACTGGCACCGGCACCGACGCGACGGACCTCAAGATGAAGATGGGCATCGTAGGCGGCGTTTTCATGAGCTACGACATAACCGAGATTTTCGCCGTCCAGCCCGAGCTTCTCTATTCGATGAAGGGCGCGAGTTACGATATCCCGGATGTGGACGCATCCATGAATCTCAATTACTTTGAGATTCCGCTCCTCCTCAAGGTCAATTTCCCCACCGAGGGGAAGATAAAGCCCAGCCTATACGCGGGCCCCGCGCTCGGGATTCTCATGTCGGCCAAGTCCGAAGCTGAGGGCGCAAGCGAGGACATCAAGGACTACATGAAGACTATGGATATCGGGATCGTCGCCGGAGCCGGCATCGGCTACCAGATGGAGAAGGGCATGCTGTTCCTCGAGGGACGTTACGAGATCGGCATGAGCACAGTTTCCGATCTTACCGACGATGAGCTGGCGGCGGAAGACCTGGAAACGCAGCCCGATCTGAAGAACAGCGTCATTTCGATCATGGTCGGTTACGGATTCGCTTTCTAGACAGGGTTCGTCTTTGACGTACCTGTTCGGGCGCGCGCGGCGGTGGACGCTGGGCGCGCCCGTTCCTTTATAACGCCTATGCCGAATCTCGTTCACATGAGCTCGCCCGAAGAGATGCCGCTCGTGCGGAAGCTCTTCGAGGAGTACGCCGCCTCCCTCGACATCGATCTCTGCTTTCAGGATTTCGAACGGGAGCTCGAGACGCTGCCCGGCGCCTACGGGCCTCCGGAGGGCGCCATCATCATTGCTTTTTCCGGCGGTGAACCCGCCGGGTGCGTCGCCCTGAGAAAGCTCGAGAGAGAAGCCTGCGAGATGAAACGGCTTTACGTGAAGCCGGAGCATCGGGGCGCGGGCGTCGGCCGCGCGCTTGCCGGCGCGATCATCGAGAGCGCCCGGAATATCGGCTATGCGTCGATCAAGCTCGACACGCTCCGCTCGATGACGGAGGCCAACGCGCTGTACGTTTCCCTCGGATTCGCGGAGTGCGCCGCATACCGTCTCAACCCCTGCGAGGGCCCCGTCTATATGGAATTATCCCTCCTCTAGGCGCGAAGATTGCGCATGCGTCACTTGTATCGAAGGGCGGCAGGGCCCGGGAGAATTGCGCCTTCGGAATAATGGCGTATCATATTGTGGTATAGTCAGATAGGCGGCACGCGCTGCACGAGGCGACATCTCCTTCGAACCGGGAGAATCGCACTTTTGCACAGGGGGATTGAAAATGCAACTGAGGAGAAGCATACTTCTTGCGATCTGCATCATGCTCTTCGTTTATTTCGAGATTCACTCCTGCTCGAAGGATGAGATCGCCGCTCCGAAGATCGCGACTCCGGTCGAGAGCATCATCTGCGGCGCAACCGACGTCTATTTTCAAGACTCCGATTTCGGCTGCGTCGCCGGCGCGCTCGGCACCCTTATCGTGACCGCCGACGGGGGAAAGACGTGGAAAGGCACCGTGATCGACGGGGGCAACCTGAACGATCTCCAGTTCACCGATCGCTCGAATGGATGGGTCGTCGGCAAGAACGGCGCCATCTACCGTACCGTCGACGGCGGAGCGGAGTGGACGAAGATCGCCGCTTCCGGCTTTCCGATCGACGAGGATTTTTTCAAGATAACGTTCTTCAACGAAAACCTCGGGTACGCGCTCGGCTACGGCGGCGTTTACAAGACCGAGAACGCCGGCGGGGATTGGGTGAACAATTGGCTTCCGGTCGTTCCGTACCGGGGCGCGTGGGATATGAGCTTCGCCGACGACAGAACCGGCTATCTCCTCGGAAGCCGTTACACGGATCCGGATCCCGCGATTCTGTACCGGACGACGAACGGGGGAGCGAGCTGGACGAGCGTCGCCGGATCGAAGGCTTCGATCCTCAGAACGGTGCTCGCGATCTGTTTCGTCGACGGGCTGACGGGATGGGCCGGAGGGGGCGTCATCATGAAGACGACGGACGGCGGAGAAAGCTGGACGACTCAGGTTCCGATCGCGACGGTCCGCGAGTTCTGCTTTCTCTCGAATGCGCACGGCTTCGCCGTGGGGGGGAAGACGATCCTGCGGACGAAAGACGGCGGAGCGACCTGGGAGAACGTGACGCCCAAGGACAACCGCATCAAGGATCTCAGGAGCGTCTATTTTCTGGACGCCGAAAACGGATGGGTCGCCGGCCGCGGAGCGGACGAGCAGGCGGGGAACGTGTATATCAAACACTCGATTCTTCTCCGCACGAACGACGGCGGCGCCACGTGGACGATCAGGGATTTCGCCTACGATTTCACGGCGCTCCAGGGTTTACAGGAGTCGGAGGATCTATAAGAAAAATTTCTTGACCGCTATTTCATATTCCTGTAAAATGCGCGTTTCGTTATGACTCAACAGGGGCGCGGCGCGCAGGGCGGGAATGTTGCGATTGATGGAACGCGTGAAGAAATACCGGGAGAATCGGAATTGCAGAGGCCGGTTCCTCGTTGCGGGATTGGGCGAATGCTTCCCTCGTGGGAAGCATTCTTTTTTTCAGAAAGGATGATCTATGCCGACCGTCGAGGAGGACATACAGTTCCTCATCCAGATCGTCAAAAAGGATATGGAGATCAAGGAGAAGAAGAAGCTCCTCGACGCCATTCCTCCCCGGATCAAGGCGATCGACAGGGAAATCAAGAAAATGGACGAAAGCATGAGCGAGACGAAACGGATCATCGAGAAGCTCGACGCGGAAAAGCGGCATATCGAACTGGAGCTCAAGACACATCACGCGGAGCTCGAGAAGAAAAAAGAGGAACAGCGGCTTGTCAAGGACAACAAGGTATACCGCGCGATCGTCACGGAAATGGAATTCATCAACAAGAAAGTCGATCAGGCCGAGGAACGCATGCTTGCCATTCTCGACGAAGGAGAGGTTCGACGCGACGAGATCCGGATCCTGACCGAGAAAATGAGCGGCGAACGGGGCGTGCTGGTCGCCGAAAAGGACCGGCTGGAGAGGGAAGCGGGCGCCACGGACGATTCCCTGAAAATCCTCGAAGACGAGAAGCTCCGCATTCTCCCTCATATATCCGAGGACATCCGCCGCCAGTACGCGCGGATCAGAACGGCGAAGGGAGATTCGGGCGTCGCGAATCTCATGGGGGATATTTGCCAGGGCTGCTACTCGCGGGTGCCTCCCCAGAGAGCGGTCGAGGTGCGGAGGAACGAACAGATCATGAATTGCGAAGTGTGCGGCAGGATCCTCGTTCATTATGAAATCTCCTGAACCTTCGATGCTCCGATGAATGTGCGAAACCTGAAAACGCTTCTCTCGCTCATCGCGGGAGGAGGAGATCTCGACGAGAGCTGGGAGGTTTCCGGTTTCTCGTCGCGGGCGGACGCGAAGGGCGCGATCGAGAGCCTCTCGAGATCGCTCGGCGATCCGCCTCCCGCCGTCAAGCCGCGCGGTCTCGAACGCGCGATCCTTCACGCCGACGGCGCTTCCCGCGGCAATCCCGGACCTTCCGCCGTCGCCGCTATCATCCATTTGCCCACGGGAGAGGAGCTCGCGTCCGTCGCGAAGAGGATCGGACGGGCGACGAATAACGTCGCCGAGTACCGGGCCGTCATCGAGGGCATGAAGCTCGCGCGCGACCTCGGCGTTCGCGAGCTCGTGGTGTACGTCGACAGCGAGCTCGTGATGAAACAGCTCACCGGCGCGTACCGGATCCGGAGCAAGGATCTCGAACCGCTCGCGCGCGAGGTGGCTGCCGAAGCCCGGCATTTCGCGAAATGCGCCTTCGAGCACGTGAGGCGCGAGGAGAACCGCGAGGCGGACCGGCTCGCGAACGAAGCGCTCGATCGGATCGAGGATTCCTGACGGTGCGGCGCGTCGGAGCGGCTGTGGCCGCGGCGCGGGTTTGCGGGCGTTCGGGCTTTACCTTTTTCGTGTTCCGTGGTATATTCCCCTCGATCGTTATTCAATGTGATGCGACGGAAGAGGAGACGGGGTGATCGCGGCGCGCAAGCGCTCGAGGAAAGTCCGGGCTCCAGAGGGCAGGGTGCTGGGTAACGCCCAGTGGGGGTGACCCCAAGGAAAGTGCCACAGAAAATACACCGCCTCCGGTTTCGGAGGTAAGGGTGAAAAGGCGAGGTAAGAGCTCACCAGTACTGCCGGCGACGGCGGTAGCTCGGTAAACCCCACCCGGAGAAAGACCAAATAGGAGAGNNTAGAGGCTGCCGGCAACGTCAGCCCCAGACAAATGATCACCGCCCGAACAGGGTACAGAACCCGGCTTACAAGTCTCCTCAACCGTCGCTCGCACATACGGCGTTATCGCGTCAAGAGAGACAAGGTCCGCGATGCAGGTCTGGGAAATCCAACCGGCTGACGAGCGTCTCGAAGGCGAGTTTTCCCGCGCGCTGCTTCTCGAACCCCTCGAGGCGCGGCTTCTCGCGGCGAGAGGTCTTCGGAGCGTCGAGGACGGCGTTCGATTCATCCATCCGAAGTTCGAGCAGCTTCACGATCCGTTTCTCTTCAACGAAATGGAGCGCGCGACGCGCCTGTTGCACGAGACGATCGCGCGCGGCGAACGCATCCTCGTTCACGGAGACTACGACGCCGACGGCGTCTGCGGCACGGCGCTCCTGTTCGAGGTCCTCGCCAAGCTCGGCGCGGACGTTCATTTCTTCGTGCCCGATCGCTCCAAGGACGGATACGGGCTCGCGCGGCGCGTGATGGACCGAGGTTTTGAAACGGGGCTCAAGCTCGTGCTGTCCGTCGATTGCGGCTCGAGCGACGGCGAGGTCGTCGCCGCGCTCGTGGAGCGCGGCGTCAAGGTTCTCATAACCGATCATCACGAAACGAGCGAGCGGGTCCCCGGAGCGGACGCCTTCATCAATCCGAAGCTCCCCGGCGAACGATATCCCTTCAAGGAGCTCACCGGATCGGGAGTCGCCTTCAAGCTCCTCCAGGGTCTCGAAAAAACGATGGGGCTCGATCTCCGTCTCAAGGAGCATCTCGACCTCGTCGCGCTCGGCACCCTCGGGGACAGCGGCGCCATGCGCGACGAGAACCGGATCATCGTGTCCGCGGGGTTCGATCTCATGCGGGAATGGAAGAGGCCGGGCCTCCGGGCGCTGCGCGCGAGAAGCGGTCTCCCGTTGGGCGGCTTTTCGACGCGGCAAGTGAGCTTCACCATTATCCCGAGGCTCAACTCGCCGGGACGCATCGGAAGCGCCCGCGCCGTCGTCGAATTGCTCATGACCGAAGACGAAGATGAAGCGAAGAAGATTGCCGACGAGATCGAGAAGAATAACGATCTTCGCAAGGAATTGGGGAAAAGTGTCATCGACGACGCCGTCAAATCGGCCGAATACCGCGTCTGGCACCATGAGCCCAGCGCGCTCGTGTTCTCGGGTTCGGATTGGCATCAGGGAGTCGTCGGAATCGCGGCGGCGCGCCTCGCCGAAAGGTATAACCTCCCGGCCGTGCTCATCGCCGTTCAGGACGGTCTCGGCAAGGGCTCCGTCCGCTCGGCGGGCAAGGTGAACGTAAAGGAAGCGCTCGAACGCTGCTCGGAGCAGCTCCTCGAGTTCGGCGGGCACAAGGAAGCGGGAGGGTTCAGCATCCGCGAGGAGGCGATTCCCGATTTCCACAAGATGTTCGAGGAGATCGTGGCGGAGCTTTCCGCGTGCCCCGCGGCGCCGTGCATTTTCAACGTGGACGCCGAGATTCCGCTCGGCGAATGCACGCTTGGTCTTCTCTCGTTCATCGAGCGGCTCGGACCTTTCGGCGCGGGAAATCCGGAACCGGTTCTCATGATCCGCGATCTCG
>JAFNGP010000285.1 GCA_017885175.1 bacterium | reverse complement strand
TCGTTGTTGAAATCCTTGAGCTTTCTTCGAGCGCCGGCAATCGTATATTTCCGATCGTACAGGAGGGTCTGTATGGCGATCAGGAGCTTGATGTCCCGCACGCGGTAGGTCCTGTTCCCCGCCCGGTTCTTCTTCGGATTGAGAACGGGGAATTGCGATTCCCAGTACCTGAGGACATGCGGCTTCACCTTGAGGAGATCGCTCACCTCGCCGATCGAATAATAGAGCTTCTGGTTCGCTTTCATCATATCCACGCTTCCTTGCAGGCTGCGGGAACGTCCCTCGCCCGCGGCGCTACATCTCCTTTTTCGCCTTGCGAATCATGAGATCCTTGATCGCTCTGCGGGGATCCTTCCCGCGGAAGAGCACTCGATGAACCTGCTCCGCGATGGGGAGCTCCGTTCCGGCGCGGGAGGCGAGTTTAACCGCCGCCCTCGTCGTTTTCACTCCTTCGGCCACCATAACCATCCCGGCGAGCACTTCGGGGAGCTTCCTGCCTCTTCCGATCTCTTCCCCGACGTGGCGGTTTCTGCTGTGGCGGCTCATGCAGGTGACGATGAGGTCGCCGATGCCGGCGAGCCCGCTGAGCGTCTCCTCTCTCCCTCCCATCTTGCAGGCGAGCCGTTTCATCTCGGCGAGGCCGCGCGTGATGAGGGCCGCTTTCGTGTTGTCTCCGAATCCGAGCCCGTCGCAGATCCCGGCCGCGATCGCGATCGTGTTCTTGAGGGAAACGCCGAGCTCGACCCCGATGAGATCGGTATTCGTGTAGACGCGGAAATATTCGTTCATGAACAGGCCCTGAATCTCTTTCAGAACCTCCGGATCGATTCCGGCGACCACGACGGAGGTGGGCATCCGTCTGCTCACTTCCTCGGCGTGGCTCGGTCCGAGAAGGCCGACGATCCTCCGTTTCGGAGTCGGAAGCTCCTGGGACAGGACCTCGCTCATTCTGCAGAGCGTGCGCTCCTCGAGTCCCTTCGCCGCGTTGATGATGATCGCCCGTTTGTCGAATGACGGCGACGATCGCGCGATGCGCGCGACGCCGCGAATAGTATGGCTCGGCGTCACGAAGACGATGCGGGTCGCTCCGTCGAGGGCCTCGTCCATTGCCGAGGTGATCCGTATCGATCCCGGCACCGGAATTCCGGGCAGGAAGCGGCGGTTCTCGCCGTCCCGACGGATGGTCGCGGCGAGGTCGGGAAAATACTCCCACAGCCGAACCTTGTGCCCTTTCTCGTCGAGCAGGATCGCGAGGGTCGTTCCCCAGCTTCCCGCGCCGAGCACCGCCGTGGAGGTCGAACGAACGTGTTTTCCCACCGTCATGAAAACTCCCGCCTAGAAGATCTTTTTCTCCGTGCCGTTCTTCAACCGCACGATATTCGATCGGTGCTTCACGAATACGATGACCGCCGCGCCGATGGCGAGCGCCGTGATCGAATAATGCACGCGGGCGCCGAACAGCCTGTTCGCGATCGGTATCGACGCCGGCAGGCACGCGGCGCTCGCCATGCTGGCTACCGAGACTATCCGCGTCGCGAGCAGAGCGACGATCCAAAGGACAAAACACATGGCGACGGCTTGCGGCGCGAGCGCGAGAAACGCTCCCGCGGTGGCGCCGACCCCTTTCCCGCCCGAAAAACGAACGAAAACGGAGTAGTTGTGTCCGACGACGACGACAAGAGCGGCCAACAGGGCGAAGCCGGTTCCCGGCCCTCCCAATCTCGAGAGGTAGTGAACGGCGACGAAACCCTTGCCGATGTCGAAGAGAAGAACCGGAATCGCGGCCTTGAGACCGAGCACCCGGTAGGTATTCGCCGCGCCGAGATTGCCGCTCCCGTGCTCCCTGAGGTCGATGCCCTTGAGGAGCTTCCCCATGCAGTAGCTCGAAGGGATCGATCCGATCAGGTAGCTGGTCGCCGCGACGAAAAGTATCTTGAGAACAATCTCCATCATCTCTCCTTGGACTTGAGAGAGATTCTAATGATCGTTCCTTCGAAGGTAAACACTTTTCTTANNTTCTCGATGATTTTTTCGAGCACTTTATTGAGCTCGGAGGTCTTTATCGTGCGCGCCCGCGCCTCCTCGATGGAGACGGCGAGCGGGAATATCCTCTCCACGCGGAGCCCGGTCAGGGCCGATATGGTGACAACCGGGGCGTACGAAAGGAACGACATCGATTCCCGGACCGCTTCCACGTAGAGATCGGACGTTTTGGAATCCTTCTCGATGAGATCCCATTTATTGACGAGGATCATCATCCCTTTCCGCGCCCGGTGCCCTTCGGACGCGACGCGGACGTCCTGGCGCGATATCGGCTCCGAAGCGTCGATCATCACCGCGACGACGTCGGCGTTCCGCGCGCTCGAGAGGCTTTTCTGGCTCGTGATGGCGGCGAGCCCCTTCGTGGTTCGAGCGCGGCGCTTCACTCCCGCCGTGTCGATGAGGATGAATTCCCTCCCCTCTCTCCGNNGTCGCCTCGGTTTTCCGGGGGATGCGCGACGTGACGTCGTCGAGCACCTCGCCGATGCCCGTTCCGTGAATTGCGCTGAGGACGTGCATATCCTTGAACCCGAGCTTGTGAAACTCGTGCACGCTCCATCGATCGGCGTCGATCTCGATTTTGTTGACGACGAGAATCATCCTCTCGCGCTCGCGCCGCAGGTCCCAGAGCAGCGAATGAA
>JAFNGP010000284.1 GCA_017885175.1 bacterium | reverse complement strand
CGAAGTAATCCACCTCGAAGAGCGTCGTCGTCCCCTCGCACGCGTTCGGCGTGAACACGGGAGTATCCATGTTGATGAAGCCGCGGTTGTCGAAGAAATCGCGGATGAACCGGACGAGACCCGCCCTGATCGTCATGATCGCGTGCTGCCGCTGGCTCCGCAGCCACAGGTGGCGGTTGTCCATGAGGAAGTCGGTCCCGTGCTCCTTCGGCGTGATCGGATACGGCTCCGCGAGCTGGATCACGGCGAGCCCCGTCGCGCTCATCTCGTAGCCGCCGGGCGCGCGCTTGTCCTCGCGGACGACGCCGCTCACCTCGATCGAGGATTCCTGCGTGAGGGCGGCCGCCTTCGCGAAGAGCTCCTCCCCCGCCGACGATTTTTCGATAACGCACTGGATCACGCCCGTGCCGTCGCGCACGAGCAGAAAGATGATCTTGCCGCTGGACCGGATGTTGTAGACCCAGCCTTTGAGCAGGACCTCGCCGCCGACGTGCTTTCCGATAGCGGCAATTTCGGCTGACTGCATGGAGCGCTCCCTTCTCGAGCCGGTCGACATTCACTATGTAGCACCTCGCAAGGCCCTTGTAAATCGGAAATTGGAAGCTTCCGGCGAATGGCGCGCGGCACGATTATTGCCGAAGTCCCATCGGAAGAACGAAACGGCGATACGAGCAGGGCTCGCGCGCTTTCGACAATCGATGAAACTTGCAGCCGGACAAAAGGTTATGTCGCATAGAGAAATAGCTCTCGCCATTGCCGTCCTGGGAGCCCTTGCATTCTGCACGGACGCCGGGGCCCAGTCGCTCGATCTCATAACGAACGCGAACCTCAAGGCATACACGGAGAGCGAGCTCGCCGGCGGAGCTCCGT
The DNA here is from genome assembly GCA_017885175.1 of bacterium. Lineage (GTDB taxonomy): Bacteria > Krumholzibacteriota > Krumholzibacteriia > Krumholzibacteriales > Krumholzibacteriaceae > SSS58A. Next base: position 2,209 of record JAFNGP010000284.1, on the reverse strand, counting down.
CGATTCCCGTGACGTCGAGGGCGCTGTACCGGGAGGCGCTCCAGCTTCTCCGCGAAGGCAAGAAAGAAGAGGCGGTACAGAAGCTCGAGCTCTCGGCGAACATCACCGGGGACTATGCGGCTCCCCTCTTCACGCTCGCGAGGATCAAGATCCTCTCGGCGAGCCCCGATTTCCTCCCGTATTTCATCGACGGATGCACGCGCACGGCGCTGAGCTACCCGTCCCAGGCCGTCTTCGCGGCGAACGCGGCCGCGTTCCTGATATTCGCCGTCGTGGGAGCGCTTCTCGCGACGCTCGTTGCGCTTCTCGTCAAGTACTGGCAGCTCATCGACCACAAGATCGTCGAGGCGTTCGCGAATCGATTCACGTTCCCGCCCGCGCGGTGGATCATCGGCATCATTTGCGTCGCGCTCGTTTTCATGAGGCTCGGCTTCGCCCTCTACATCGCGATTCTCCTCGTGGCTCTCTGGTCGTTCATGAGCAGGCGCGAGAAGGGGGCCGTCCTCGCGCTCGTCATCCTTCTTTCGGCGGCGTCCTTCGCGGCCCGCTCCTCGAACACGCTCGCGCCGGCGATCGACCCGCGGAGCGTCACGAACCGCCTCGCCCTCGTGAACAGGCGGGGCGCCGACGAGGGCTCGATCGCGCGGATTCGCGCGATCGAGGGAAAGGGCTATCAGGCGGATCGCAATTTCGCCCTCGGCACGATGATGTACCGGATCGGGCGATACCCGGACGCGCAGGGCTATCTTCTCGAATCGGTTTCGCTCGCGAACCGGTTCGCTCCCGCGTTCGTGAACCTCGGAAACGTCTACTTCATGCAGGGCGACTACGACAAGGCGCTCTCGGGTTACCAGAGCGCCGTCGAGCTCGACTCGGCGAGCGCCGTCGCGAACTACAACATCGGTCAGGCGTATATCAAGAAAATGCTGTTCGCGCAGTCGGGCGAATGGCTCGAACGCGCGAACATGCTCGGCATCGACGCGTTCCGCTCCGCGCACCCGGCGATCGGCCTCAGAAACCCGCCGGTATACGAATCCGGATTCGACCCGGGCGAGCTCCGGTCGATCGCGTACATCGAGGGCGGGGCGCGGCGCGGCATCCTCATAAGCGAAATGCTCCAGCCGTACGTGCTGTTCCCGTTCCAATGGCTCTGGCTGCTCTTCGCCGCGAGTCTCTGCGCGGCGATGATTCTCGCGCGGAAGCTCCCCGAGGCGTGGCACGTCGAGCGCTGCGAGAATTGCGGCGGCGCGACCTGCTCCGCGTGCGAGGACGCGCAGACCGGAATCAGGCTCTGCAGGGATTGCGCCGACGTCATCAAGGATCTCGGCAGCGTCAAGGTCATGGAGGCTCTCCTGAGAACGAGACGTCTGCGGGTCGCCTCCGTCAGGCAGCGGTCGCACCGGCGCAGAACGCTCTTCTTCCCCGGAGCGTCGCACCTGTATTACGGCCGCACGGCCGCCGGCGTCGCGCTCTCGCTCGTCGGCGCGGGCGCGGTCGCGATCCTCGTCTGGAGAGGCGCGTATTTCAAGGACCCGGGCGCGATGAATCTGGCCCAACCGCTCTGGAAGATGCTTTTCCCGCTCGGCGCGCTGTGCGCCGCATACATCGCCTCGTTCCGCGTAAAGGCGCCGCAGGAGCCGAGAAATTACCGGGTGTTTCCTCCCGAGATGCGGCTGCAGGAACGGGGCATCGCCAAGGAGCAGGAACAAGGGAAGGCGGCGGCCGAGCCGTGGGTCGATCCGGGCCCGAGCGGGCCGACCGCGGTCCGCGCGAAAAGCGTCGCGGATAAAACGCCCGAGCAGAAGGGGCAGCCCGGGCGCGAGGAAGCGCTCGTCGGCGGGATCGAGAAGGGATCGAAATGGCATTAGAGGGAAACGTACGGGATTTCGGACTGAGCGAGATCCTGCAGCTCATCGCCCTCCAGAAGAAGACGGGGATGCTCTCCATCACCGGGGAGCAGACCATGGTCATCTATTTTCGCGAGGGACAGATCATATCGACGAGGGATCGCCGCAAGCTGGCCGCGGATCCTTTCAGGGATTACATTCTCAAGTACGGATTCATCAGCGCCGAGGAGATGGACCGCATCCAGCAGATCCAGACCGAAACGAACCTCGACCTCACCGATATCCTCGTTTCCGAAAAGAAATTTTCCGACGACGAGCTCCGGATCATCTTCGCCGAGCAGATCCAGGAAACGATCCAGGAG
>JAFNGP010000283.1 GCA_017885175.1 bacterium | reverse complement strand
CTTTTCTCGAATCCGTTCGGGTGCGGGGGGCTCTTCGAGCATCTCGTTTCGCGCGCGGGGGAGCGCGCGACGCTCGAATGCGCGCTCTGCAGGGGGGAAGGGGACCCGATCACGGTTCGGCTCAACGCGAGAACGGTCAAGCTCGACGACCATCATGGAAACGCGGCGGTCGTGATCTTCGAGGATCTCAGCGCGCAGAAGGAGATGGAGGAGGAATTGCGGCGCGCGGACCGGCTTCGATCTCTCGGGGAGCTTTCCGCGGGCGTCGCCCATGAGATACGCAATCCCCTCACCGGGATCGCGACGACGGCGCAGGTTCTTTACGAAAAGCTCGGCGACAACGCCGAACGGCGCCGGTACGTGACGGTCATTCTCGACGAGATCGCGCGGCTGGACGACATTATCAAGAATCTGCTCAACTTCGCCCGGCCGGTTTCGCCGAGACCGAAGGATATATCGCTTCCCCGCCTCGTCGAGGAAGCTCTCGCTCTTATATCGGACAAGGCGGCCGCGAAGGGAGTGGGGCTTCGATTCGAGAGCCAGTTGCGCGACGGGCGCTGCAGCCTGGACGGCGATCAGGTGAAACAGGTTATTCTCAACATCGCTCTGAACGGCATCGAGGCGTGTGACGCGGGCGGCGCGGTGACAGTGTTCGCGAGGGAAGCGGCGAATCCGGCCTTCGTCGAGATCGAGCTCGCCGACACCGGGGGCGGCGTTTCCGAGGATATCGCCGACAAACTGTACGATCCGTTTTTCACGACCAAGCCGGAGGGAACCGGGATGGGGCTTTCGATTTCGCGGAAGATAGCGGAAAGCCACGGCGGACGCATTTACCACAGGAGCACACCGGGCACAGGCACCAGTTTCTTCATCGAGCTGCCGCGGAAAACGCTTGTGACGGCGAAGCGTTCCGCCGCGGGGATAACGGAGCGAGGTACGCGGAATGGGTAAACGGATTCTCATCGTCGACGACGAAAAGGCGATACGCTGGTCGCTCGGCGAAGCGCTCGCGGGCGCCGAATACGAGGTATCGGAGGCGCCGAACGGCCTTACGGCGGTCAAGAAGTTCGAGGAGGATCCGGTGGACTGCGTGATCCTCGACCTCAAGCTTCCCGATATCGACGGGCTCAAGGTGCTCAAGAAGATCAAGGAGATCGACGACGGAGTCGCCGTCATCATGATGACGGCGTACGGAGAGATCGAGACGGCGGTAGAGGCGGTCAGGGGAGGCGCGTACGATTTCATCCAGAAGCCGTTTCAGCTCGAAAAGATGAAGGTCGCCATACGAAACGCGCTCGAATCGAGCGGCATGCGGGCGGAGCTCGGAGACATCCGCAAGAAAGAGCGGGAGGCGTATAACTTCAAGAATTTCATCGGGCGGAGCGCCGTGATGCAGCAGGTATTCGAAAAGATCAAGAAGATCGGCGCGAGCAAAGCGAGCACCATACTCATCCAGGGGGAGAGCGGAACGGGCAAGGAGCTCGTCGCGCGCGCNNTCCCGGAGCCGCTTCTCGAGAGCGAGCTCTTCGGGCACGAGAAAGGCGCCTTCACCGACGCGAAGTTCCGCAAGAAGGGGCTCTTCGAGCTCGCCGAGGGAGGAACGATCTTTCTGGACGAAATCGGAGAGATGGGCGTCACGCTTCAGAGCCGGCTCCTCCGCGTCATCGAGAACAAGACGTTCCGCCGTGTCGGCGGGGTCAAGGACCTCCGGGTCAACACGCGAATCATATCGGCGACGAATCGCGACCTCAAACGGGCGATCGACGAGGGCAGATTCAGGAACGATCTCTACTATCGCCTGCAAGTCATTCCGATACATCTCGCGCCGCTCAGGGAGCGCACCGAGGATGTCGTCCCGCTCGCCAACCACTTCATCTCCGTTTTCAACAGGGAGTTCGGCAAGAGCGTGAAGAAGGTGGGCCCGGCGGTCGGAAAACTGCTCGAGGGATATCGCTGGCCCGGAAACGTGCGGGAGCTCAAGAACGTGATCGAGCGCGCGATGCTGCTCGAAGCGGAGGATGAGCTGCTGAGCGAGCTCCTTCCGCCGGAGATCGTGCACGGAGAGGCGCCGGTTGCCGCGAGGGGAGAGGCGAAGAGTCTCGACGATCTCTATCCGATGAGCCTCGAGAGCATGGAAAAGATACTCATTGAGAAAACGCTGGCGGAGTCGGCGGGAAACAAGTCGAAGGCGGCGCGCGTCCTCGGGATAAGCCGGCAGACCCTCCGCGAAAAGATAAAGCTGTACTGCATCGAGTGATTCGAGGTATTCGGATGAATCCGGAGCTGTGGGGCCTCGTTCAGAGCGCAGGCGTCGAAACGCTGCTCCATGAAGCGGCTGCGGGCGAAGGGGTGCCGGTTCGGACGTTTCCCGACGTCGCCGGTCTTCTGTCGCGCGAGGAGCCTCCCGGGGGAGTGGTGCTCGCGATCGAGGGCGCCGGCCGATACAAGAGCTATCTGACCATCCTCAAGCGCCTCCAGAAAAATCTCTTCGGATTGGACGTCATCGTGCTGGGCCCCGCGAAATCCTCGGAGGCGATCGTCCGGGAGCGTTCCCTTGGGGTCGATACCTATATCGCCGTCCCGGCGAAGGGGAGCGAATTTTCCGCTGCGCTCGCGGAGATCGTTGCGATTCGCAGAATAAAGAGCGCGGCGAAATTCATCGGGCGATCGCGCGAGATAAACGAGATGCTCGAAACGGTGCTCCGGGTGGCCCCGACGGAAGTGCCCGTTCTCATCGAGGGGGAGAGCGGCTCCGGCAAGGAGCTCACGGCCCGCGCGATACATCTCGCGAGCAAGCGCCGCGAGCGGCTCTTCGAAGCGGTGAATTGCGGCTCTCTCGCGGAAGGCGTTCTCGAAAGCGAGCTCTTCGGGCACGAGCGGGGTTCGTTCACCGGCGCGGTGGCGAAGAGGCAGGGGCTCTTCGAGCGCGCGAACCGCGGGACGCTTTTCCTGGACGAGGTCGGCGAGATGTCGCTCAACATGCAGGTTCGTCTTCTCCGCGTCATCGAGACCGGAGAATTCCTGCGGGTCGGAGGCTCGGAGCGCGTGCGTTCCGACGTGAGAATAGTCGCCGCGACGAATCGTTCGCTCGACGCCGCCGTCGAGCGGGGGGAATTCCGGAAAGACCTCTACTACCGGTTGAGAGTCGTGCAGATCAGGATACCGCCGCTCAGGGCGAGGCCGGACGACATTCCGATCCTCGTGCATTACTTTATCGCGCAGGCCGGCAGCAGGCACGGCCGGAGGATTCGGGGCATCGAGAAGGAGGGGATGGATCTTCTCATGAGCTACCCCTGGCCGGGCAACGTGCGGGAGCTCGCCAATATCATCGACAACCTCGCGATCATGAGCAGGGATCAGACGATCCGCGCGGTCGATGTCGAGAACCGGCTGAAGGAAAAAGGATCCGCCCAGACGTTCCCCGATCTTCCCGTGCACGTGCCGAAGAGCAGGGAGGAGGTCGAGCGCGAGCTCATCCTCAATTCGCTGCTCTCGCTGCATAACGACATCAAGGAGGTTCTCGGAATCCTCAGGGGGGAAAAGGCTCCGGGTGTCGCGCGGTGGCGGGGGCTCGTCGAGGTCAAGGAGGTTGACGGGGCGAAGCCGCGCAATCTCGAGAAGATGGAGCGCGACGCCATACAGGAGGCGCGCGGAGCGACCGTGGGGAATAGGCGCAGGGCCGCGAGGCAGCTCGGGCTTTCCGAGCGTACGTTGTACCGGCGAATCAGGAAATACAAGCTCGGTTGAAGCCTCCGATTCGATTTGAATTATCGGCGGGCGCTTGTTATAATTCTAAAGGAGCGACGAACGAACGGCCCCGAAGCGCGCGTATGACGACAGCCAATGTGTATAATCCCCTGGGAATTCGGAGGAACCGATGCGCCATTTCATCGTAGGCATCTGCCTCGCTCTCCTGGTCTCTCCATCGGCGTCCCGCGCCGCGAAATATGCGGGGGAATTCATGGCCCTCGGNNTTCTGGAATCCCGCGGGGCTCGTCGATGTCTCCTCGTTGCAGAAGCGTCCCGGAAGCTGGGAAGCCGTGCTCATGCACGCCGAGCAATTCGGCAATCTCATCGATTCCAATTTTCTCTCGGCTGGTTTTCCGGTAAAGCCTGGGGAATCGGCGTGGGGGATATCGATCATCCATATGGGAATCCCCGACATTCCGGTAATTCTCCTCAAGCCGGGCATGATCACGAACTCGGACGGAGACGACATATATGAGCCGTACAATCCGCAGCCGGAAGGGTTGAACCTGAGCGCCGGAGACATCCGGTACGAGAGCGCGAACGATGTAGCCGCCCTCTTTTCCTACGCGCAGCGGTTCAGCTTCGGATCGGCGGGCGCAAGCGTCAAGATCATCCGCAGCGATCAGGTTACCGGAGTCACCAGTCTGGGCATCGGGCTCGATATCGGCCTCCTCAAACGCGACGTATGGAAAGATCTCGCTCTCGGCGTAAAGCTCCAGGACGCGACGGGGACGTATATCGGCTGGAGCACCGGGGAGCGCGAGTTCATCTATCCGGCGCTCAAGCTCGGCTGCGCATATCCGTTCCGGTTGGAGGGAATGGGCAGCACGATCGTCCTGGCCGTCGACGGCGACTTCCGCTACGAGAACAGGCGGGGCGCGGCGCAATTCTGGATCGGCGACGCGAGCGCGGATTTCCATCTCGGCGCCGAGATTCTTATCAGGGATATCGTCGCGTTGCGCGGAGGGCTGGACATGGGGCGTCCGACGGCGGGGATGGGCGTCATGCTTCGCGATTTCGGGCCCTGGGGCATGTCGCTCGGACTCGACTACGCGTTGCTCCATCATGACGAATTCGATATGACCCATCGCGTTTCGCTGATAGCCGCTCGATGAAGCATATCTTCATGAACGGAATGAAACGATACAAGGAAATCGGAAATCCTTGAAAACCCTCGTCCTGATACTCGCCGGCGGCACCGGTGCGGAGCTTTCGGTGCTCACGCGCCATCGGGCGAAGACCGCGGTGCCCTTCGGCGGCCGCTATCGAGTCATCGATTTCTGCCTCAGCAACTGCGTTCATTCGGGTTTGCACGAGATCGCGGTGCTCGCGCAATATTCGCCGAAGTCGCTCATCGATCATATCGGCATGGGAAAACCCTGGGATCTCGACCGCAAAACCGGCGGCGTGTATATACTCCAGCCGACGCATAACGGCGAAGCCGCGA
>JAFNGP010000282.1:1637-7941 GCA_017885175.1 bacterium | reverse complement strand
ACGCGCGCTGCGGGGGAGGGCGCTACGACGGCCTCGCGGAGGATTGCGGCGGGCCGTCTATTCCCGCCGTCGGTTTCTCGGCGGGGTTGGAGCGCCTCATGGAAGTTCTTCCCGCCGGGTTCGCCGCCGCGCGCCGCGAGCGGCAGACGGACGTCTTCGTCGTCGTGCTCGACGAGTCCTTCAACGCCCGGGCGCTGCGCATCGCCCGGGAGCTCCGGGCGCAGGGACGCTCCGTGCTCGTCGATCTCTCGGAGCGGGGCCTCAAGAGACAGCTCAAAGCGGCTTCCGACGAGCTCGCCCCCCTCGCCGTGATCATCGGTCTCTCCGAGATCGAACCCGGCGCGGTGGCGCTCAAGAACATGAAAACGGGCGAGCAGCGTCCGGTCGAATCCGGCGCTCTCGCCGCGGCGGTCGCGGGTGAATTGGAGCGGAATGATGAATGAACGCTCGATCGATCATTACGGCGCCTCGTGGAANNTGGGTGAAGCGGGTGCGGGAGCTCGGGTTCCTCACCTTCCTCGATCTCTGGGATCGCACCGGAATCGTGCAGCTCGTCACGGAGCGGGACACGGAGGGCCTCCAGACCCTTTTCAAATCCCTTCGCGCGGAGGACGTCATCGCCTGCGCCGGGACGGTTCGGAAGCGCCCGGGCGACATGGTGAACCCGCATATGAAAACCGGAGAGATCGAAATCGTCGCGTCCCGGATCGCCGTTTTCAACCGGAGCGAGGTCCCTCCGTTCGCCGTGACGACCGACGTCCAGGCGAACGACGACCTGCGTCTGAGGTACCGCTACCTCGACCTTCGCCGGGAGCCGCTCCAGCGGAACCTCGAGATGAGGCACCGGCTCGCGCGGTCGGCGCGGGAGTTTCTCTCGGGGGAGGGCTTTCTCGAGATCGAGACGCCGATGCTCGTGCGGCGCACTCCGGAAGGAGCGCGCGACTACCTCGTGCCGAGCAGGCTCCAGCCGGGCAAATTCTACGCGCTCCCGCAGAGCCCGCAGCTCTACAAGCAGATTCTCATGGTATCCGGCTTCGACCGCTATTTCCAGCTCGCCCGCTGTCTCCGGGACGAGGATCTGCGCGCGGACCGGCAGCCCGAGCATACGCAGATCGACGTCGAGATGAGCTTCGTGACGGAGGAAGATATCTTCTCCGTCGTCGAGCGGCTGATGCGCGAGGTATTCTCGCGCGTTCTCGGCGTCGAGCTTCCGATCCCGTTTCCGCGCATCGATTACGGCGAGGCGATGAGCCTCTACGGAAGCGACAAGCCCGACGTCCGCTTCGGGCTCGAAATCCGCGACTGCGGAGCGGTGTTCCGTGAGTGCGAATTCGCGGTTTTCCGGTCGATCCTCGAACGCGGCGGGACGGTGCGGGGCATTGCCCTCGAAAAAGGCGCCGCCTTTTCGAGACGCGAGATCGCGGATCTCGAAACGCTTGTCAAGGCCTCAGGGGCGGGCGGGCTCGTCTGGATCAAGCTCGAAGCGTCCGGCGTCTCGTCCTCCATTTCGAAATTCATCACCCCGGCGAACGCCGCGGCGCTCCGGACGATATTTCGCCTCGGCGCCGCGCCGGGTCTCATCCTTCTCGTCGGCGGCGATGAACCTGCCGTGGGGAAGGCGCTCGGCGAGCTCAGGCTCCATCTGGGGCGGAAACATCTTCTCGCCGGCGACGAAGGCCACCGGTTCCTGTGGGTGAATCGATTTCCCCTGTTCGTCCCCTCCGAGGCGGGAGGATGGGAAGCCGCCCACCATATCTNNGCTCTTCGCCATCATCGGCATTTCCCCCGAAGAGGCGAACCGCAAATTCGGATTCCTGCTCGAAGCGTTTCAATACGGAGCTCCCCCGCACGGCGGTATCGCCCTCGGGCTCGACCGGATCGCGATGATCATGTTCGGAGGCGCGTCGATCCGCGATTTCATCGCATTTCCGAAAACGCAGAGCGCGACCTCCCTCATGGAGGGGGCTCCCTCGGAAGTGGACGAACAGCTCCTCGAGGATCTCCACATCCGGGTGGCGCCGGAAAGCCCGAAGCCCCGTTGACATGCATGCGGCGGCGGGCGCGGTCATTTTTTCTGGGCTTTTCGCTTGACTTTGCGCGAAAGCGTTATTAACGTAAGGAGAAGATATGATTTCTTATAAGCATAAGGAGGAATGCGAGTTATGAAATTACGCGGGATGGTGGCAGTGCCGTTTTCCATCCTCCTTGCGGCAGCGCTCCTGTCGGGAGGGTGCGGGAAGGCGCCGGTGTGCCAGACGAGTCTCGTCACGCTCGATGAGACGCGGCTCGACGCCGAAACATACGAGCAGGAGGCCGCGGAGACGGCAAAGAGCGTCGCTGATCTCGAGAAGAAGCTCAATCAGAAGAAAAGCGAAATCGAACAGGTAAAGGAAAAGCCGGCGGATCTCAAACAGAAAGTTCGCGATCTCAAGAAAGGGAGCGGCAGGGAGTAGCAGGGGAACCCTGCAAGGAGCGTGCAATGNNGCTACCGACCGAGACCCGTCGATATCGCGAAGGGCGAATATTACGAAGACACCGAGTACAAGAAGCTTTCGAAAAAGGACAGGGAAGCGTACTGCAAGGCTCTCGCGGCGGAGCTGCAAGGGCTCAATGATCGGGCCAAGAGCGCGGAAACGGCGCTCACCCGGAACAAGGACAGAATAAAGACCCTCACCCGGGATCTCCGCGAGGCCGAGAAGGCGTACACGGCGTACTCCGCCGAGATCGACGAGCTCACGATGCAGATCCAGACGCTTTCCCAGCTTCCGAAAAGCTGGAAGCTCCAGTACGGGGAGTGTCTCTGGACGCTCGCTTCCCGCGAGGAAATCTACAAGGATCCGCTCAAGTGGCCGCGCATCTGGAGAAGCAACAAGGAGCTCATCGAGGATCCCGACTGGGTTCTCGCGGGATGGGAGCTCACGATTCCGCGCGAGTATCCTTATGCGTACAAGGTCAACCAGGACGAATGGTTGGGGAAGATCGCCGGGTACTGGGAAATCTACGGCGATTACCGGAAATGGACTCTCATCTACGAGGCGAACAAGGACAGGATCAGGGATCCGGATCTCATCTTTCCGAGCCAGGATCTGGTGATCCCGAGGCAGGATACCCTTCAGTGAGCGCGTGCTCGTAAATGAGCGATGATTCATGAACTCTTGGCTTCCTCGTCGGGAAGCCAAGAGTTCTGCGTTTAGGGGGCATGGTGAAACGGGATTTCAAGAGGCGGATCGTCTCGATCGCCGGCATAGAGCCGATACGGCTTCTCGGCGTCGAGGACCGGAATCTGCGGTTGATCGAGGAGCATTTCGACGAAAACGTGGTCGTGCGCGGCGACGAGATCATCATCGCGGGCTCTCCGCGGACGATCGAGCAGCTCACGCGCGTCCTCGAGAAGCTCATCGAGATCGCGGGATCCGGCCGGAGCGTCACCGAGGGGGACGTGCTCACCGTGATCCGGGGAGGAAAAGCGGAGGGGGAGAAGATCGGCGCGCTCGACGACGCGATCGTGTACTATTCCCCCCTGAAGCGGCGGAGCGTCGTTCCGCGGAGCGTCCGGCAGAAGGAATACGTCGACGCGATCCGGAGCCATGACGTCGTGTTCTCGATCGGTCCCGCCGGCACGGGGAAGACGTACCTCGCGATCGCCTGCGCCCTCGCCGCCCTCAAGAACGGCGAGATCGAACGCATCTTTATCTCGCGCCCCGTCGTCGAGGCGGGGGAGAACCTCGGATTCCTGCCGGGGGATATGCAGGAGAAGATCGAGCCGTACCTTCGCCCCATCTTCGACGCTTTGCGGGACATGATAGGCCAGGAGCGCGTCGTGAAGATGCTCGGGTCGGGAACCCTCGAGATCGCGCCGCTCGCGTACATGCGCGGCCGGACGCTCAACGGTTCCTTTGCGATCCTCGACGAGGCGCAGAACTGCACCGTCGGACAGATGAAGATGTTCCTCACGAGGCTCGGCGAAAGCTCGAAGGCGATCGTGACCGGCGACGTGACCCAGATCGATCTCGCCGATCCCGCCCAATCGGGGCTCGTCGCCGCGAGCGAGATCCTCGACGGGGTCGAGGGGATCGCGTTCGTGACGTTCGGCGAGGAGGACGTCGTGCGGCACTGGCTGGTCAGGAGGATCATCCGGGCGTTCAGCGCGAAGAGCGCCTCTCTCGTGGCGAGGGCCGGGAGGGCCGACCCGCCGCCGGAGAAGATCGAATGACGAGCCGAAACGCGAATGGCGCCGGAAAGGGAGAGACGCCGGACCTGGAAACGGCGCGCAAGTTCCGTGTGCCGCTCCCGCGCTTCAATAAAACGATGCGCCTGCCGCTTCTCTACTTTGCCGCGTTTCTCGCCCTCTCGCTCGTTCTCTTCCCTCCCACGCAGAAAAAGAAAAACGTCCGCTTCGAGGAAGGGAGCATCGCCGATATCGACATCGTCGCTCCCTTTTCGTTCGTCGTTCCTCTGAGCGATCACGAGCTCGAGCTCGCGCGCGCGCGGGCAGCCGTCGCGGTGCCGCCCGTCTTCGTTCGGGACGACGGGACGGCGAGCCGCCTGCCGGGGGATCTCGCCGATCTGTTCGGGAAGATCGGCGCCGTCGCCGGAAAAAGCGGCGTCTCCGTCCGCGATCGGGTGAAGAAGGTAAAGGAGATCGCTCCCGAGCTCCGGAACGAGTCGATCGAGCTTCTCGCCGACGGAGGGATCAGGGACCTCATGCTCAAAGAGAGTCTCCGTCTGCAGGCTCGATATCTCGAGAGAGGGATCGTGAACGACGCCTCGGCGCTCAGGCAGCGCGATTACGCGCGGATCACGGTCATCGCGGAGGGAGACGAATCGCTCGTTCCGACGCAGTCTCTCATCGTGCAGAACGAGCTCGAGCCGCTCGTCACCGCCGAAGCGCGGGCTCTGTTTCCGGAGAGCGAGAAGGCGGTTCGCCTCTTTTACGGGATCGTCCGCTCGTACCTCGTGCCGAATTTCATCTACGACGCCCAGGAGACGAGGAAGCGCCGCGACGAGGCGACGCGGAGCGTGGCGAGGTCGTTCTCCATCGACAAGAACGAGCGGATCATCGCGAAGCACGACAAGGTGACGCGCGCGCAGATCGACATCCTCGAGACGATGGAGGAAAAACGGATCGCGATGGATCTCGCGACCTCCATCGGGAAGCGGACGTGGCTCCTCTTCGGGAAGGGTCTTCGCGTGCTTGCGCTGCTCGCTCTCCTGAGTCTCGCCCTCCGCCGGTTCCAGCCGAATATCGTCGCCGCGCCCGACAAGCTCACGCTCGTCTTCATCATTCTCTCGCTGTATCTCGTTCTGACTGCGCTCATCGTGAAGCTGCCGGCTCTCGATCCGTATCTGATCCCGGTCTCGTTCGTATCGCTCGTATGCACGGCCTTTTTCGGAATCCAGGCGGCCGCCCTGTTCACGCTCTTCGCGTCGCTCGTCATCGTCACGCACACGAACCTCCCCGCGAGCTACGCCTTCATATCGATGCTCGCCGGTTCGGCGGGCATCATCAGCATCGCGCAGCTCAGGGAGCGAAAGAAGTTCTACACGATCCTGCTGAGCGTTTCGGCGGCGTACGTCGTCGGCATCGCGGGGTTCGGCATCACCGAGGGCATGTCGCTTTCGGCGTTCGCGCGCGCTTCGCTTCTCGGGGTCGCGAACGGTCTCGCATGCACGGTCATGGTCATGTTTCTTCTCCCCATTTTCGAGGCGCTCTTCGACGTGACGACCGATTTCACGCTCATGGAGCTGAGCGATCTCAACCGGCCGCTCCTCAGGCGTCTCGTCATCGAGGCTCCCGGCACGTATCATCATTCCCTCATGGTCGGGAACCTCGTCGAGGCGGTCGCGCGGGACGTCGGGGCGAACGGCCTTCAGGCGAGGGTCGGCGCCTACTACCACGATATCGGCAAGCTCGCGAAGCCCGAGTACTTTTTCGAGAACAAGGGGGAGAACGTCAACAAGCACGAGAAGCTCACTCCCCGCATGAGCGCGCTGATTCTCGCGTCCCACGCGAAGGAGGGGATCGAGCTCGCCAGGCGCGAGAAGCTTCCCCGCATCGTCGTCGACGCGATTCGCGAGCATCACGGAACTACGGTGATGGCGTATTTCTACCAGAAGGCGCTCGAATACGATTCGCACGACAGCGTCAACGTCGACGATTTCCGCTACCCCGGCCCGAGACCGGGATCGAAGGAGACGGCGCTCATCATGCTGGCCGATTCCGCGGAGGCGGCGGTGCGTTCGCTCGAAGGCCCCACGGCGCCGAAAATACGGGCGATCGTGCAGAAGATCATCGAGGCGCGGA
>JAFNGP010000282.1:0-1628 GCA_017885175.1 bacterium | reverse complement strand
TATCCGTCGCAGCGCGAGGAGGGGCTCGTCCCGTGAAGCTCACGATCGCAGGGAGCGCGCGTCTCGGCAGCCGCGGAGCGCGCGCGAGACTCTCCCCGTTTCTTCGCTCCGTCGCTCTCGGGATCGCGCCGCCGGACGAGCGCGTCGCGGTAAACTGGATCGGAGAACGGACCATGACCCGCTTGAACCGCGTGTACAAGAAGCGGAGCGGCGCGGCGGAGATTCTCACCTTTCCATGCATCGGCGCTCCCGACCCGGAGGGGGAAGCTCCCCTCGGAGAGATCTACCTGTGCTGGACGCGGCTCGTCCGGGGGGCGAGGCTCCGCGGCGTGTCGCCGCGGGTCTACGGGGCGCGTCTCGTCGTGCACGGCATCTTCCACCTTCGCGGGCACCGGCACGACGATTCCCGGAGCGCCGCGCGGATGGAAGCGGCCGAAGCGCGGCTCCTGAAGCGGCATCTTTCGGAGCGGGAGGTGAAACGCCTCTTCGCGTGACGACGGGGCTCTCCCCCGCGCGCGGAGCGAGCTTGTGATGAATGCGGAAAGCAGGATGATCGCGTCTCTCGTTCTCCTTTTCTCGGCGCAATTTCTCGTCGCCGGCGGCTTTGCCGCGTTCGGGATCGTTTCGCGCCTCCATGTGGACAAGGTGTTTCCCCGCCGGATGCGCGGAAGTCTGTGCCCCCGTTTCCTGCATCGGGGACGATTCCATTTCATGCTTTCGCTCATCGGCCTCGAGGCGATCGTTCTGTCCCTCGTCGCGCTGGCGATCCGGCGCATGGTCGGCGATCCGCAGGCCTGGCAGTATGCGCTCGTCTCCGTTCTCGCGATCGCCGCCGGCTTCATTCTCGTTACGATCGCCGGATTCGGCGCCGCCTCGATGAATCCCGCCCGGTTCGCCCTCGTTTCCTCGTATCCCCTGCTTCCCGTGTATCTCCTGTTCCGTCCGCCGGCGCATCTCTTCCTACGGCTCGTCGCGCTCGTGTTCCCCGATCTGCCGCGCGAGATGGCGAGCTCCTTCTTCCTCTTTCCCGGAGCGGACGGCCTCGCGGCCGAGGGGTTTATCGAAGACAAAGGTTCGAAGCTGATCCGCAGCGTCCAGGAATTCGGCGTGAAGAAGGTGCGCGAGATCATGGTCCCGAGGATCGACATCTTCGCTCTCGACGTTCACACGCCCCACGAAGAGATTCGGGAGAAGCTCGCGAGCGCGGGGCATTCGCGTGTGCCGGTCTGCGACGGGAGCGTCGACCGCATCGTCGGCATGCTCTACGTGAAGGACCTTCTCAAGATCCCTCCGGATGAAACCGTTCGGCTCGACCGGGGGTGGCTCGTCCGCGAAGCGTATTTCGTTCCCGAAGGCAAGAAGCTCGACGATCTTCTCCGCGAGTTCCAGCGGGGGAAGAAGCACATGGCCGTCGTCGTCGACGAATACGGCGGGACGTCGGGAATCGTGACGCTCGAGGATATCCTCGAGGAAATCGTCGGCGAGATACTGGATGAGTACGATCACGAGCTCCCGCCCGTGCGGCAGACGGGAGCGCGGCAGTACGTCGCGGCCGGATCGGTCGGGATCGACGCGTTGAACGCGGCGCTCTCCGTTTCGCTTCCCTCGGACGAGGTTGACACGCTCGG
>JAFNGP010000281.1 GCA_017885175.1 bacterium | reverse complement strand
GTGCTCGCGGAGGGAAAGCGGCGGCTCATCTCGTCCGGGTCGGTGTCCGTCGAGCCCGAGGCGGGAGGGCTCGTCCATCTCGGCGGCAAGCCCTACCATGGGCTCGTGTGCTTCAGGCCGTTCAAGGGCGGCCTGATCGCCATCAACATCCTCGATATCGACGAATATATCAAAGGGGTTCTCCCCTCGGAGATCGGGTATCTCAAGCCCCATCAGTTCGAGGCCTATCGCGCCCAGGCCATCGCTGCCCGCTCCTACGCGCTGAGCAAGCTCGACGAAAAGAAAGCGGAGATCTACGACCTCAACGCGACCGTCATGGACCAGGTCTACTCGGGAGCCGGCGCCGAGCACGACGCGGCCTCCCGGGCCGTGGACGAGACGCGCGGGATCGTCTGCACGTTCCTCGGCGAGCCGATCAAGGCCTACTACTGCTCATGCTGCGGCGGCCACACGGCCGATATCCGGATCGCCTGGCCCTGGAAGACGCCATACCCATACCTGTACGGCGTGAGGGACACCGTCCGCGAGACCTCCGGCGAATCCCTCTGCCGCGGGTCGAAGCATTTCCGGTGGCGCGTGCGCTGGAGCGGCTCGACTCTCTCCGGAATTCTCAAACGAACCGTCCCGCGGGAGCTCAGAGTCCCCGCCCGCGGCGTGGGACGGCTCGCCGATATCAGGGTGATCGGCACCGCTCCCGACGGCAGGGTCGACGGCATCGAGATCGTGACGGACAAGGAGAGCTTCCAGGTCCTGGGGGATCGCATCCGGTGGGTTCTGAAGCCCGACCCCGCGTCGGACGCCATACTCAAGAGCACCCTGTTCAAGATCGAAGTCTCGGTTACGGGGAACCGCCTCACGGCCGTGGAGATGATAGGAGGAGGGAACGGGCACGGCGTCGGAATGTGCCAGACGGGCGCCATCCGCATGGCGGAGCTCGGGTATTCCGGCGAGGACATTATCGCTCATTACTATCCGGGTTCGCTCGTCGAGCTCGTCTACAGGTAGGCGATGGCCCAGGAGTTCTTGCAGCGGCTCGCCCCGCATATGATCGTCGGACTCGAGGGTCCCCGCCTCGCCGACGCAGAGAGGACGCTTCTCTCGAAATACCCCTTTCCCGGGATCATCCTCTTCGAGCGCAACGTCGCCGATTCGAGGCAGCTCATGGAGCTCGCCCAGGAGATAAGGAATATCTACCGCAACTCGCGCGGGACCGTTCCCCTCGTCGCGGCGGATCACGAAGGGGGGAGCGTATCCGTTCTCGGGCGCGCGATCGGAGCTCCTCCCACGCAGATGGCGGCCGCGCGCGCGGGGGAGGCGCGCCTCGTGGAGCGCCTGTTCGCCGAAAACGCGAGACGCATGCGCGCATGCGGCGTCAATCTGCTCCTCGGCCCCGTCGCGGACGTCAATTCCGATCCTCTGAATCCCGTCATCGGGACGAGGAGCTTCGGCGAGGAGTCCGGGCTCGTTTCGTCGCTCGTCTCCGCCGCCGTTACCGCGGCGAGGAGGGAGGGTGTCCTCACCTGCCTCAAGCATTTCCCCGGCCACGGGCCCTCGCGCGTCGACTCTCATCTGGCGCTTCCGGTGCTCGGATCGAGCCTCGACGAGCTCAGGCGGAGGGACATCCCGCCCTTCGCGAGCGGAATCGCCGCCGGGGCGGAGACGGTGATGATCGGGCACATCGCGCCCCTCGGCCGCGCCCTTCCCGCGTCGCTCGATCCGGAGATCATCGGGACGATGCTCCGCGGCGAGCTCGGATTCGGCGGCGTCGTCATCACCGACGCGCTCGAGATGGAAGGGGTGAAGGTGGCGTCTCTTCCGGAAATCTGCGCGCGCGCGCTCGGGGCGGGAAACGACATCCTTCTGTTCTCGAAGCCGGTCGCGGCGGTCGCCGGCGAGCTCGAGGCCGCCGGAGAATCGGGCGGGCCGGCGGGTTTCGGCGGCGTCCGGGAGGCGCTCGAAATCGCGGGCTCGCTGGAGGCCTCCGCCGCGCGCATCGCCCGGCTGATCGACCTCGCGTCCGCGAAGGAGCGCGAGTTCGAGCTCCCCGGCGACCCGAATATATATCGGGAAATTGCCGACAAATCGATTCAGGTTCTCCGGAAGGCCGATGCCGCGCCCGCCCGCGATCGCTCGAAAGGGCTGAGAGCGGTCTTCTATGCCGAGAGAGGGGAGTTCGGGAGATATCCCGCGATGAGCTTCGTCGCTCGAACGCTGAACGGGCTCGGGCTCGCCGATAACGCGAGACCTCGTGCGATCGTTCCCGGCCGGACGGGTCCCTGCGCGGTGGAATCGTGCGGAGCGCTCCCCGAGTCAGCGTCGCATCTCGAGGGCTGGGCCTTCTCGTCCGCTTCGGGACCGGCCGCGCCGCCCGAGATCGTCTTTCTGCTCAACAGACGGCCTCTTTCCGCCGAGGCGGTAGGGGAACTGTGCTCCGGGGCCGAGGTTGTCGTGATCGCGGGTTGGCCCCATGCGGCCGGGTCCGTTCCGGCGGACCGCACGGTCATCGTCGCGTGGGGGGTCTATGACGCCGCCGCGGACGCCGTATGCCGGTCCCTGCGGCCAAAAACCGGTTGACAAAGCGTCATTTCTCTGATATTTATTAGCTGGCCAGCGGTCGAAATCCGCCATTTTTCTTTACGAGTATGCGCGCAAGGCAGGGCCGCATGGCCCGGCGCTTGCTGCAATAGCCCTCGGCGGGGTCGTAGTTCAGTTGGTNNTTCGAGTCTCGTCGGCCCCGCCATAAAGAAAGGGCTCCGAAGCCTGAGGCTCCGGAGCCCTTTTTCTTTGCGAGCTTCCGATCGTGCGATTAGAAGCGGTCGCGTCCACCGCCGCCGCCGCCGCCCCTGCGACCGCCGCCGCCGCCACCACCGTAACCGCCGCCGCCGCCGAATCCGCCGCCGCCCCTGGGCTTGTCCTCGCGCGGCTGGGCTTCGCTGACCTTCAGCGCCCGACCGTCGACGTCCTTGCCGTTGAGAGCTGCGATGGCCTTATCGGCCTCTTCGTTGTTTTCCATCTCGACGAAACCGAAGCCCCTCGAGCGATCCGTGAACTTGTCCTTGATCACGCGCGCGGAGGTGACGGAGCCGAAAGGCGTAAAAATCGAATTCAACTGGTCGTCGTTCGTGTCGAACGACAGGTTGCCTACGTAAATCTTCTTAGCCATAGTAGCTGGATCCTTTCACTAACCGAATGAATACACTGACAATTAATGCTACTGCGCAATGCTATGCTTTCCCTGGGCCGATACGCTTCACCTCTCCTTCGAATTCAAATCCCCGCTCGCTTCAGGCTTCCCCGGTTCGAGGTGCGCCCGCACACTATGCTTACAAGATTATTATCGATTCAGAATTGTCCCGTGATTGATNNACTGCATCGATAGGGCTCTTGCAACGAGGCGATATTGGGTTCTGATCTACTGACTGACGCTGAACACTCCTTCGGAAAACGAACCACTAGACAAGTATAATGCATGTTTTATGCAAAAAGCGAGCACATTTTTCGATTTTTCTATAAATATTCGGTGCCGCCCCGCCGGGGAGAAAGCGCGCCCTGTAAAGAACCGGGGGCGCGAACGTCTCGTGCGCCGCGCCCCCGGTACAGTTTCAGGGCATTATTCGGTGCTTTTCCTAGAAGCGGTCGCGGCCTCCGCCTCCGCCCCTGCGGCCGCCGCCCCCGCCGCCGCCGTAACCGCCGCCCCCGCCGCCGCCGTAACCGCCCCCGCCGCCGCCTCTGGGCTTATCCTCGCGCGGCTGGGCCTCGCTGACCTTCAGCGCCCGGCCGTCCGTGTTCTTCCCGTTGAGCTCGGCGATCGCCTTGTCCGCTTCCGCGTTGTTCTCCATCTCGACGAAGCCGAAGCCGCGGGAGCGGCCGGTGAGACGGTCCATGATGACGTTAGCCGAGGTTACCTGACCGTAAGTCGCGAAAAGCTGATTCAGCTTTTCGTCGGTCGTATCGAATGACAGGTTGCCGACGTATATTTTCTTAGACATTGCGATAAAATCCTTTCACGTGCCTTTTCATTACTCCGGAGATTGATTCGACGTTCCCGTGATTTCCTGACCGATACACTCACCTCTCTTTTTCTCTCGGAATCCCAAATCCTGCGCGTCCGGGGCTGTGTTCCCCCAAAACGCACACCGCTTCACGCGATCGCCACCGATCACGATGGCAGGGAAGATTGTACTACCGTGGCGCCGTTAAAACCAGAGAATTTTTCATCAACAATGTTGTATGAAAAAAGGGGGCTTGCTATCATGCCGCGTAATAAAACCTCATACCGGTTCTCGTGCTCGAAACCTCTTCGCGGGAGAAAGAGAGTGAACCATGATTGAAAAGATGCATAAACTTCTCAGCGATTCCAAGAAAGCGCGTTGGACGGCCCTTCTGATCGTTTCTTTCACCATGTTCGCCGGATATTACCTGGCCGATCTCATGGCGCCCCTCCAGGACATGCTCCAGAGGCAGCTGGGCTGGAGCGGCACCGATTATGGCTGGTATACCGGGGCGTATGGCTGGTTCAACGTCTTTTTCTTTTTCCTGATCATCGGCGGAATCATCCTCGACAAGACGGGCATCCGCTTCTCCGGAATGACCTCCGCCATAGTTATGGTCGGCGGGGCGTCGATCAAGTACTGGGCGATAACGAC
>JAFNGP010000280.1 GCA_017885175.1 bacterium | reverse complement strand
TCCCTGGCCCGCAGGACGAGGAAGAAATTCGAGGAGTTGCCGAGGGAGAAGATCGCGGTGACGACGAGAAATATCTTCAGCTCGCGGGTGAAGAGCGGGGCGCCCGATACGCGGGGCCTGTCGGCGATTGCACCCTCTGCGGGGGCACCGGTAGCGGGTGACGCCGATGGGGTCCCCGCGCGGGGCGCAGCGTCAGCGAGCACGCGCGGGGTGAAATCGGCGGCAGGACCCGCGTATCGGCCTCGCTCGCGGACGAATATCTGGATGATCGCGACGGCTATCGCCGCGGGTATGAAGGAAATCCAGAATACCGAACGGTACCCCATGCCGGCGGTCAGAATCCAGGTCGCGAGCGCCGGCCCGAGCACGGCGCCCGCCGTATCCATGGCGCGTGTTATCCCGAAGGAGCGCCCGTACCGTTCGGAGGACGAAGAGTCGGCGATGAGGGCGTCGCGCGGAGGCGTTCTCACGCCCTTGCCGGCGCGATCGACCAGCCTGAAGCCGAGAACGTGAGGCCAGCTCGCGGAGAGCGCGAGGAGCGGCCTCGCGAGCGCCGAGAGTCCGTAGCCGATGATGATCGCCGTTTTTCTTTTCCTGAATCTGTCCGAGAGGTAGCCCGAAATCACGCGGAAGAAGGAAGCGGTCGTCTCGGAGAGCCCGGCGACCAGTCCTATCGCGACTCCGCCCGCGCCGAGGGACGAAAGAAAGGCGGGGAGCAGCGGATAGATCATCTCGCTCGAGACGTCCATGAAGAAGCTCACCCAGCCGAGAGTGAAGATTGTCTTCTTCTCACTCATGATTGAGAAAATATACTCCGGTCCCGGCCTCTCATAAAGAGTATTGTGCGCCGGCGCGTGCCGTCCGGAGTACCCCGAATAGCGGGTGGCGGCGACGGGGTCCCCGCCCGCTGCGCAGCGANNTTGCTCGCGAGCACGGGCGGGGTGCAGTCGCCGACAGGACCCGCGTATCGAGCGCGATTTGGGTTGTAAATCGCACGCCGCTGCAATACCTTTATCCGCGAGGAGGCGCGAAGATCGTGTATCGGAAAGGGATGACCACCATGGGAACGTCGGTTCTCGATCTGTACAACTCCCGCAAGCGGGCGATCGAGGACGTCGTGAAGATCGTGAAGCCGGGGAGCCGCATTTTCATCGGTTCCGGCGCGGCGGAGCCGCAGACCCTGGTCAAGGTTCTCATCGAAAAGGGCAAATCGATCGCGGATCACGAGACGATCAACCTCATCGAGCTCGGGACGACTCCCTACTCGGAGGCGGTGCTGAGCAAGCCGTTCCATCAGAACGCGTTCTTCATCGGCGCGAACGTGCGCGACGCGGTGAACGAGGGAAGGGCCGAGTACACCCCGATCTTCATGTCGGAGCTTCCCTGGTACCTCCGGTCGGGACGGCTCAGAATCGACGTCGCCTTCATCCAGGTCGCGCCTCCCGACAACTACGGCTTCTGCTCGCTCGGCGTCTCGGTCGACGTCGTCAAAGCCGCCGCGGAGTCGGCGGGAATCGTCATCGCCGAGGTCAACAAGCAGATGCCGCGCACGCTCGGCGACTGTTTCATCCATCTCAAGGACATCGATCACGTCATCGAGAGCGACATCCCTCTTCTCATGTGGACCCCTCCCGAGCCGGACGACGTCGCGATGCGGATCGGGCAGAACGTCGCGCGGCTCATCGGAGACGGCGCGACGATCCAGGCGGGGATCGGGATGATCCCGAACGCGATTCTCGGGTTTCTCAAGGACAAGAAGAACCTCGGCATCCATACCGAGATGTTCTCCGACGGGATCATCGACCTCGTCGAGTCCGGGGTCATCACGAACAGCAAGAAAACGCTTCACAACGGCAAGATCATCGCCACCTTCTGCATGGGCACCCAGCGCCTGTACGACTTCGTCGACGACAACCCGCTCATCGAGTTTCACCCGTGCGATTACACGAACGATCCGTTCCTCATCGCGAAGAACGACCATATGATCTCGATCAACGCGGCGATCCAGGTCGATCTCACGGGGCAGGTCTGCGCCGATTCGATCGGGGAGTATTTCTACGCGGGGATCGGCGGCCAGGTCGATTTCGTGCGCGGGGCGGCCCGGTCGAAGGGGGGAAAGCCGATCATCGTGCTCCCCTCGACCGCGAAGAAGGGCGCCGTGTCGCGCATCGTTCCGTTTCTCGATCAGGGCGCGGGCGTCGTGACGTCGCGCGGGGACGTGGCGTACGTCGTGACGGAGTACGGCATCACGAATCTCCACGGGCGAAATCTCCGCGAGCGCGCCCTCGCGCTCATCAGCATCGCCCATCCCGATTTNNCAGATGCCGCTCACGGTGGCGGGCCGGTTCTATCCCGAGCAGTACGAGCACACGGCGGAGATCGGCGGCCGCTCCGTCTTCTTCCGGCCGATAAAGCCGACGGACGAGGCGATCGAACGGGCGTTCTTCTACACGTTGAGCGACGAGACGGTGTACTATCGCTTCTTCAATATCGTGAAAACGATGCCGCACGAGAGGCTCCAGCCGCTCGTCAACATCGACTACCGCGAAGAGATGGCGATCGTCGGCCTCCTCGGGGAGCCGGGAGACGAGGAGATGGTGGCGATCGGGCGCTTCAAGCTCGACCACACGGACGACTACGCCGAAGTGGCCTTCGTCGTGCACGACAACTGGCAGAACTGCGGCATCGGCACGTATATCATGAACACGCTCATCACCATCGCGCAGAACATGGGGGCCGAGGGCTTCAAGGCGGACGTGCTCGCCGAGAACAAGAAGATGCTCCACGTGTTCCACAAGTGCGGGTATCCCGTCCACAGCCGCCTCGAGGAGGGAGTCTATTCCATCCGGATCGATTTCGCCGAGAGGAGCTAGCCCGATGAGCGCCGCGCCTGAT
>JAFNGP010000279.1:273-2784 GCA_017885175.1 bacterium | reverse complement strand
GGCCTCGATGCGGAGCATTCTCTCGTAGGGTCTCCAGCGTTCGGCGAGATCGCGGCGCAACGCAAGGGCCGCGGTGAGCCGCCCGAGCGACTCGTTGAGCTCTATCGCCTGGACGGCATACTCCGGCCGCGAAGGGTCGAGACGCATCGCGGCTTCGGCGGCGGCGAGCGGGATGATTCTCAAGCCATCATCCCTCAGCGAAATGGAGAAGCGATCCAGCGTCTCCGCCACGCGCGCGGGCTTGAACGTAACGAGCAGCGCCGCGATCGCGATGACGAGAGCGACGGCGGCCCGGTCGCCGTGCCGCACCGGGGTGCCTTCCGTGCGGTCGCCGGCGAGACGGGCGCCATCCAGGGCCTGAACAATCCAAACGAGCGCTCCGAGCGCGCCGACGGCCCCCATTAGAAGAAATATCCGCTCGAGAGTGTCGCCGTGCTCGACGAGGATGCCCGCCCGGCTCAGTCGCCAGAGAGCGGGAGCCTGCCAGAGAACGAGGGCGGCGACCACGGTGGCGCACGCCGCGAGAAGCGCCCCCGCCGCGCGCCTCGGATGCTGCGCGACGAAGAGTCCGAAGCCGGGGATCACGAGGCCGAGGACGCCCGCGGCGCCGGGATGCCTCAGATAGCCAGGGAGCTTTCGCATGAGCCAGCCCTTGTGGCGCCCGAGGAGGAAGGCGCCGCGGGCCCATGTGGCGAAAACCGCCAGTGCGGCGACGCACGCGACCGAGAGCCAGATGATGAAGCCGATGCCGCTCCCGTGCGGCGCGGCGAAGAGCCTGCTCGCCCGCGCGAAGAGGACCGCGGCACCCGTGACACTCAGGATCGCGAGCGCGACCCAGAATCTATTCTCCCGGCCGCGGCGCGTCGCGAGGATGGCGTAGGGCCCCGCGAGATAGGAGAAGAACGCGAGGAGCGGCGAGCCCTGCTCTTCGAAAGGCTCCCTTGAGCGGCGCCCCCGCGCTCGAGAGCCTCGCTGCCCGGCGCCCTGCGGACCCGAGCCCTGCGGTCCCTCGCTGTCCGGCGAGTACTCCGAACGCTCGAAGCCCCGCTTCGCGACGCCGCCTTTCTGAAGGAGCGCTTCGACTGAGCTCTTGGGATCGATGACGTAAACCTTCGACTTCTTGTTCACGACGAACCCCCGCGCATCCCCGCCCTGCATCGTCGAAGTTGATTTAGGCGTATTATCCTGTTCGGTCACGCGCATATCCCGTGCCCGCCGCCGGCCCGGCGAAGCGTTGCCGAATAACGGGAATGGCGGGGCATGCCGGGGTGCGAGCGGGCGCAGGGAGCAATTGCATTCAATCGGGGAAAGCGGGGCCGGATTTCCTCGATGGGAGCG
The DNA here is from genome assembly GCA_017885175.1 of bacterium. GTDB lineage: Bacteria > Krumholzibacteriota > Krumholzibacteriia > Krumholzibacteriales > Krumholzibacteriaceae > SSS58A. Next base: position 1,446 of record JAFNGP010000279.1, on the reverse strand, counting down.
CTCGACTGCAAAATTGCATTGCGACTCTGCGATTCGAAACATGCGGAGCTCCCTCGCGATTGGACATGAGCCGGCCCCTTGGCACCACGGCGATCCCTTGCGGATGCCGGCGGGCATTCCTGCTCGTCGGGTATGTTTCTTGCGTGATGAAGGGTATTAAATCTGAAGCCGCTAAATATTAGCGAACTAATTGAGACAAATAGGACCTTGGTCCTACTCACGAGGCGATGGATCATGCAGTATGCTTTCGCGCAATCGCCCAAGAAGCCGCCGCCGGAGAAGCCGCCGGCAAAGAAGCCCCTGCCGAAGAAGCCGCATGCCGAAACCTACGAGGATATAGTTTCGCGCGCCTTGGCCGACGATAAGCCCGAGCAGGACTCGAAACTGAAACCGGAGCTAAAACCGCAAATGGAGCTGCCGCCGAAGCACAAGAACATGAGGGCGTTCAGCGGATGGGTGCGTGGTGCAACGGGTCTTGCGCTCTTTGCGGTCGGCGTGCTGTTCATCGCGTGGACGGCGCATCGGGTCGATCTGCAAATGCGCGATGAAATCCTCATGCAGGCGCGGATAGTCGCGCAGGCGATCGATACCAGGAACCTGATCGCGCTTTCGGGCACGGCGGCGGATCTGGCCTCGCCCGACTACCGGAGACTCAAAGAGCAGCTCTCCCTGATCCGCAAGGCCAATGCCAAGTGCCGCTTCATCTACCTGATGGGGCGAAGGTCGGACGGCCCGATATTCTTCTTCGTCGATTCCGAGGACCCGGCCTCATCCGAATATTCTCCGCCCGGCGAAATTTTCGACGAGGCGACGGAGGACGACCGGCAGGTGTTCGCCACGGGTACGGGAAACGCGAAAGGCGGACCTTACAAAGACCGCTGGGGCGTCTGGATCAGCGCGATGGTTCCTGTGTCCCAGCAGGATACCGGCAAGACGCTTGCGGTTCTCGGGATGGATTTCAACGCCACGTCATGGAAATTGGATCTGGCGAATAAGTCTGCCATGCCGGCGCTGCCGGCCGCGCTCGCGTTTCTCTACGGTTTTTACCTCATCATTTCCGCCCCTCGCCCCAGGTGGGGCTGATCGACCGCGGGAACTCCGCGGCTTCATGCGTGTATCAACCTGCATGCGAGCAACAAGTTCCATCTTGAAAGCGCCGCCGATTTCTATTAC
>JAFNGP010000279.1:0-210 GCA_017885175.1 bacterium | reverse complement strand
TCCTCGCCGGCGAGTACACGAGCGTGTTCAAGGGGCGCGGGATGGAATTCGACGAGGTGCGCGAGTACATGCCGGGGGACGACGTGCGCACGATCGACTGGAACGTCACGGCCCGCATGGACCGCCCCTACATCAAGCGCTACGTCGAGGAGCGCGAGCTCACCGTCTTCTTCCTCGTCGACCTCTCGGCCTCGGGCGCCTTCGGGAGCG
>JAFNGP010000278.1:21065-29872 GCA_017885175.1 bacterium | reverse complement strand
CGTACTTCGCCGCCAGGTTCGCGGCGCGCGAGGCGTTCGTCAAGGCATTGGGAACCGGTTTTGTCCGGGGCGTTTCATTCCGGGACATCGCGGTGAGGAAAGGAGACAAAGGGAGACCTGAGCTTTTGTTTTCGGCGAGGACGGAGATACTGCTCAAAGCGCGCGGGGTCGAGCAATGCCATGTGAGCATCACGCACGACGGCGACTGCGCCCAGGCGATCGTGATTCTCGAAGGCGCGTGACACGCCTCGGAAAGGAGTCGATATGAAGGAAATACCGAAAAACATGATCGGATTCAGCGGAAAATATTTCGTTCAATCGATGCTCATGCGCGAGGGGCTTCCCTGCGCGGCAGGCAAGGACGGGATCGATCTCGTCGTGACCCTGAAACGGCCGCGGAGGAAATTCTCGGTCTTCGTCGTCTCGAATCTCCAGCCGAAACGGGCGGGGGGCAAGGGAAAAGAGGCGCTCGACTGGTGGATCCCCGCGCCGACGGCGGCCGATATCATCGCGTGCGTCGATCTGAGCGAGCTGCGGATCTGGCTCTTCGAGCATGACGAGCTCCCCCGATACGCGCAGCAGAAGACCGGATCGAAGTATCACCTCTACATGTACACCGACAAGGACGTCGCGCTTCGCGGGAAGAAGAGCATGAAGTTCGATTACGAGTTCGAGAGCTTCAAGCTCGAGAACCGGGTCTTCAAGGGTGTCTTCGAGAAACGCGTCAGAAGGGCGACGAAGAAGGCCTCGAAGAGGCGAGCGCCCGGGAAGCGCGCGACGCGCAAATCCCGCGTGCGGAAACCGCTCCGGAAAAAAGGGAAATAGCCTGCGCGATGGCCTTCGCAAACCGCTTCGGATGGTCCCTCTCGCGTGAAGCGACGTTCGATCAGTGCCGCCGCCGGTACTTCTTTCACTATTACCTCAGCTGGGGCGGATGGCAGGCCGGCGCTCCCGCGGGCGCGCGCGAAGCGTTCAAGCTCAAGCGTCTCGTCTCCCTTCCCCTCTGGCGCGGCCAGCTCGTCCATTACGTCGCATCGATGGTGCTGCGTTCGATGAAGGCGAAGGGGAAGATCCCCGACAGGGACAGGGTGGTCGCCTACACGCTCGAGCGATTCAAAACGCAATTCGAATTCTCCCGCGAGAAGCGATATCTCTCGACGCCGAAAAAATCTTTCGAGAGCCTCAACATCGACTGGCTCGCGCTCATCGACCACGAATACGGCCGACCCGTGACGGACGCGGCGCTCGAACGGACGCGCGGCGAATGCGTGCAGGCGATCGATGGGCTCTACGAAAGCCCGATTCTCGGAGTCATCGCGGAGACCGATCGCGCGAAATGGGACATCGAGGACCTCGCGAGCGGCGCCTTCTCGCAGCAGTTCGAGTACGGCGGCGCGACGGTCTTCGTCAAGACCGACTTCATGTTTCGCGCCGGGGACGGCACGCTCCGGATCGTCGACTGGAAGACGAACCGCGGCGCCGTCCGCGAAACCGACGCGGCGGAGGACGAACCGCGGGACGCGGCGGTTCAGCTCGGGATATACGGCTACTACGCCGCGCGGATCCTCGGCGAGCCGGTCGCCTCGATACGGCTCCTCGAGGTCAACCTCCTCGACGGCGGGAGATCGATCGAGCACGCCGCCGGAGAGGAAAGCGTCGCGCGGGCCGGCGAGACGATCGCGTCCGGCATCGCGAAGCTCTCCGGCGCGCTCTTCGGCCGCGACACGGCGCGGAACGAGGCCCTGCCGTACGAGCGCTTTCCCATGATCGACAACGGACTGTGCCGGTTCTGCAATTTTTTCCGGATCTGCAAGGACGAGAGCTGCTCGCTTCGCCTGCCCTAGATCGAGAGAAATCTCCTGATCGCATGAACGAGAACGCCTGCTCCGAAGCGCACGGGGTCCGTGACGGGGAGCCCGGTTTCCCGTTCGGCCGCCTCCACCGCGCGATGCGAGCGCTCGTCGTCGAGATCGAACGTGTTGAGCGCGATCCCGACGACCGGGATTCGCCGAATTCCCGATATCGCCCCTTCGTAGAGCGAGGCGAGCTCCGCGAGCGGCGGGATGGGCACCGTGTAGCCGCGGACCGTCGCTCTCGTCGGCTGATGACAGAGGATGCAGGCCCGCGGGAGCGCCCCGGCGATCATCCCGTAGGTCACCCCCGCGTAACCCGGATGGAGAATGGAGCCCTGTCCCTCGAGGATCACGACGTCGTTTCCGGGCGCCGTCTCGAGGACGAGTCGCTCCGTCGCGCCGCCGATAAAGTCGGCGACGACCCGGTCGACGGGGATGCCGTTCCCGGTGATCATGATGCCCGTCTGACCCGACGCCGCGAACCCCGAACGAACGCCGTCGCGGATGAGCTCACGATGGATCTCCATTCCCGCGGTCATTTTTCCCGTGTTGCAGTCGGAACCGACGGTGAATATCACGGGGCAGAGGGCGCACGCGTTCCCCGACGCGACGCCGAGGCCCTCGGGGGGACGGCGAACGTCCCAGAGCACGACCCCCTTCCCGGCCGCGAGAGCGGCGAGCTCGCCGTCCTCGCTCAGGAACTCGTGCATGCCGTTCATGACGTGAAGACCGCTTCGGATCGCCTCGGCGGCGGCGGCGCGGTCGGCGCGGGCGAGCATCCCCCCCCGCGGCGCCGTGCCGAAAACAAACGTATTCGGCCCGAGCGCGAGCGCCTCCCGCAAAGAGGCGACGACCGGTATTTCCCCGCCGAATCCGATCGCTTCCCGCGCGGTCGACGGCGAGCGGCTCGCGTCGATCACGGCGACGACCTCGCCGGCCGCGTATCGCACGAGGCACACGGCGGTCTTCGCCCCGAGCGGCGAGAAGCATCCGTCCGCCAGGATCGCCATGCGCCGCGCGCCGAGCGGCATCGGAAGGGGATACGAACGGGGCGGCGCGCCGCCACTCAATCTCTCCATACGACCGGGCTTTCCTTCGGTAACCGTTCCTACCGTTCTCTGAACGGCGCGGCCTGGTACTCGTGATAGATATCCCCGATGATATTCTGCAGAATGTTTTCGAGCGTCACGATTCCGCGCATCTCCCCGCGATCGCTCACGACGACCGCCATGTGCATCGGCTCGTCCTTCATCGCGACGAAGAGCCGTTCCGCCAATTCGTTCTCCTTCGCGAAACGCGGCTTGTGCATGACGGAGGNNCCGTCGAGGCCGAGGAGATCGAAAAGCGAAACGATCCCGACCACGCGGCCGTCCTCGGGAGAAACAATGGGAAACCGGGAATAGGTGTGCCGGTTCGCCTCCGCGACCACCTCGTCGACCGATGCGGTGACGGGGATCGAAACGACGCGTTCCATCGGAATCATGAGATCCCGCGCCCGGACGCTCTCGAATCGAAACACGCGGTCGATGACGAGACGCTCTCCCCGCTCGAGCGCGCTTTCCTTCTTGCCCATACGGTAGAGATAGACGAGCTCCTCGCGCGTCGAGAGAATGCTGAATCGCTGTCCTCCCGCTCCGACCGCCTTGAGAAGCGCCCGCACGAGGAGGGTCGCCGGCATGACGAGCGGCCAGAGAATATACGCGAGCAGCTGCAGGAAGGGAGCGACCGCGGCGGAGACCCTGTCCGCGTGATAGAGGAACACCGATTTCGGAATGACCTCGCCGAATACGAGGATAATGGGCACCATAACCGCCGTCGCGACGGCGGCCCCCGAGCTCCCGAACGCGGCGACGGCGAGATCGGTGGCCGCGGCCGTGCAGACGATGACGGCGAGATTCGTGGCGACGAGGACGACGGAAAAGAAATGCTCCGGCGAATTGATGAGCCGTTCGAGGATCCTGGCGCGCCAGTGGCCCGCCTTCGCCCTCGCATGGAGCCGCACCTTGCTGCACGAGACGACCGCGGTCTCGGAGCCGGCGGCGAACGCCGCGAGAAGCACGGTGGCGACGATGACGAGGATCGAGATGAACGGATCCATCAACGCTCCTCCTCGTCCGGCAGGCGTTCCAGCTTGAGCTTGTTCACGCGAACGGGCTCCGACGAAAGAACGAGAAAACGAACGCCGTGTATCGTGAAAGATTCTCCCTCGCGCGGTATCGTGCCGACCTTCTCGATGAGGTAGCCGGCGATCGTNNCCTTCGACGACGACGCTATTCGCGTCGAGACGGTGGAAGCCCGCGACGCGCGGCTCGCGCCGGTTGCGAATCTCGCCGAAGATCTCCTCGAGGATGTCTTCGAGCGTGAGAATTCCCGTGTAGGATCCGTGCTCGTCGACGACGAAGAATATATGCTGATGGGACATGATGAGCTCGCCGAAGAGATCGCGGATACGCTTGCTTTCCGGAACGAAGGCCGGGCGGCGGAGAATGTCCCCGAGACTGATTCGGTCGTCGCGCGAAAATCGGAGGAGATCCTTGGCGAACAGAACGCCGACGATCGAATCGGACGTTCCCGCGTAGAGCGGAACGCGGCTGAAACCCCTCGCCTTGACCTGGACGATCGCCTCGTTGAGCGGCGTGCCGACGTCGAGAGCGAACACCTCGTGGCGGGGCGTCTGCGCCTCCCGCGCCGTCGTTTCGCTGAACAGAAAGAGGTTCGTGAGCACTTCCTTCTCGAACTCGCCGAACAGCCCGTCCCGGTGCCCGAGCTCGACGGCGGCCGCGAGCTCGCGGGCGCCGTACGCCACGCGGCTCTCGCCGAGTATCTTCCTCGATCCCTCGACCGTGTAGTCGGCGATCGCGCCGAGAACGACGCGCACGGGGGTAAGAACGATCATGAGCGCCTTGAGGATCGGCGCCGCGAAGAGGGCGAAGGATTCGGCCTTCTTCATGGCGAGACTTTTGGGGGATATCTCTCCGAAGATGAGTATCAGCACGGTCATGACCGCGACGGCGATCCCGATCCCGCGATCGCCGTAGAGCGTGATCGCGAGCGCCGTGACGGCGCTCGTCGCGGCGACGTTCACGAGGAGATTGCCGAAGAGGATCGTGACGAGGAGCATCCGGGGATCGCGCAGGATTCGCGCGGCCATCCGCTCGCGGTTTCTCCCCTTTTCCATCTCCGCGGCGGCCGCGCGCGAGATCGAAAAATACGCGGTTTCCGAGGCTGAAAAGAACGCCGAAAAGAGCAGGAGAACGACGAGCGAGAGGATCAACGGAAGGTGTTCACCGATAGTCATCGTGCCACTCATGACCGGTGCGCGAACGATTGGTCGCCATGCGGGGAATCACGGCGCGATGCCGCGCGCCGCACGGCGTCATTCCTGGATAATGGCCGAAAACCGCTCCGCGGCGACCTTCGCCTCCTCGCTGTCCGGATGTTCCTTGAGAAGACGTCTCACCACCCCGGCGGCAAGCTCCTTCTGCCCCATGACGTCGTACGAGACGGCCATCCGGAGCAGCGCGCCCGGAACGCGTTTTCCGCGCGGGTAGCGCTGGAGTATCGTCGAGAACTCCTTCAGCGCCTCGGCATACCTGCTCTGTTCCATGAGGCACTGCCCCCTGACGAAGAGCACTTCCTCGCCGAGCGGATCGTCGGGATACTCGGCGAGAAACGACTCGCATTCCTCGAGCGTGAGCTGGTATTCGCGCCGGCTGAAATCGAGGTAGATCTGTCTGAACAGATCCTCGGGAGGAGGGGCCGGGGCCGCGAGAGCCCCGGCCGTATCCGCTGCGCTCCCGACGCCGGAGAGGGAATCCCGATCGATGGAGCCCCTCGCCGTTTCGAGCGTGTCCCCTCGCGAAACCTCGCTCGCGCGAGCGAGCGCCGTCCGCCGGTTCTCCGCCGCCGCGCCCTGCGCGCCGGTCGTATCGGGACGCGCGGGCCTGCGCCGCTCGGCAGGCTTGAACGGCGAGCTCTCCTGCGCCTCGCGGAGCGCCTCCTGGAGAGCGTTGAGCCGGTCCTTGAGCTCTTCGAGATCCATCTTGAGCTGCGCGTTCGTACCCCGCGCGAACTCCTGATCCTCCCTCAGCGTTCGCTCGATCGCCGCGATCCTGGCCTTGAGCGCCGCGTTCTCGACGAGGAGCGAGTCAACTTTCGCCGCCGTGTTCATGGTCTCGGACGGCATGCGGAAGAACTTGCGTCCCCAGCATCCCCCGTCGATCGCGACGAGGAGAACGAGGAGCGCGCACGTTCCTGCGCGGTTTTTCCATCCATTCATGGCGTTCGCCTACTGGAGCACCAGGTGCGCCCGGCGGTTCTTGGCCCACGCAGCTTCGTCGTGCCCCGCGTCGAAGGGCTTTTCCTCGCCGTAGCTGATCCAGGTTATGCGGTCCGGCTTGATCCCGTACGTCGTGCAGAAATCGACGACCGCTCTCGCGCGCTTCTCGCCGAGAGCCATGTTGTATTCGATCGTGCCGCGTTCGTCGCAGTGCCCTTCGACGATGAGCTTCTTCGAGGGATCCGCCATGACGATCTCGGCGTTCTTCACGAGAACCTGCTTGTACTCCTCGTTGATCGTGTACTTGTCGAAATCGAAGAACACGTCCTCGAGAGCGACACCCTCGGCGGACTTTTCCTCGATGACGTCGGGCGGCCGATCGATCGGGGGTGAAATGAGAGGCGGCGAAGCGACCTCTTCCGCGGGCTTCTCCCCTATCGGCGTGACCTGTTTCTTGGCGCACGCGGGAACGAGAACCAGCGCAATCGCGAGCGCGAGTATCAACCACTTGAATCGTGCCATCAAAACGACCTCCTTCGGGGGATGAAACCCCGTCTCAACACCCTGCGCCACGCGCCGGAATCCGGCGCGCCCGGCGCATCCACACCTCTCGCATCGAACGTTAGCGGCCATGATACATGGGATCCCCCGGGCAGGGGAAGTCTTTTATTGCGCCGACGCTCCTCAGCGACCCGCCCCCGGGGCCCGCTCCGGGGAAAGCGGAGACCAATCGGCGAATTCTCCCTGAACGAGGCGGCGCTTCTCCTTCGTGTCGATATCGATGACGACGACGTAGTTCTTTCCGCCTTCGCGCGCCGTCGCGGCGATGTGCCGGCCGTCGGGAGCCCAGCAGGGATCCTCGTAGCTCAGGTTATCGTCGAAGAGCGTCTCCTCGACGAGCCCGTCGGGAGAGATAAGCTTGAGCCGGTAGAGGTTTCCCTCGCGCGAGGCGTACGCTATGAGATCGCCCTTCGGCGACCACGCGGGGGACTGGTTGTACGAGCCGCTCCGCGTGAGTCGCCGCACGGAGCCGCCGTACCCGTCCATGACGTAGATCTGGGGCGTGCCGCCCCGGTCAGAAACGAACGCGATCTCCGAGCCGCTCGGCGACCACGACGGCGATATGTCGATCGCCCGGTTTCTCGTGAGACGTCTCAGAACCTTGCCCGCCGTGTTCAGGACGTAGATCTCGTGGTTCCCGTTCACGCTCAGGGTCATCGCCATCTCGTCCCGCGCCGCGCAATAGCTCCCCGCCATATTGATGCCGCGCCACTGCGTCAGGAGATACTTCGTGCCCTTCGCGAGATCGACGAGGTAACAGTCCCAGTTGTCCCGGCGATCCGACGAATAGCAGAACCTGTTCCGGTCGAGCCAGACGGGAGACATGGCGATCTCGTCCTTCGTGATCCGCCGCTCGCCGAATCCATCGTAATCGACCATATAGAGATTCTTGGCCGCCCCCTCGACCCTCCGGAAGAGAATGCGGGTCGTCGCCACACCCCGCTCCCCGACGAGGAAGTAGATGATCTCGTCGCTCACCGTATGGGCGAGATGTCTCGTCCCGTCCGCGCCGAACCGGTACCGCTTGCTGAAAATAGTCTCCTTGCTCGAAAAATCGAGGAGCAGCGCGTCGAGGACGTACGCTCCGCCGTCCGAAGAGAGCTTTCCCTCGAAAACCGCGCTCGCCGCCCTCATGTCCCCTTCCGCGCCGAATCCGGCTTGCGGCAGAATCGTCTCGAAAAGGCCCGAGTAATCGAGATCGTTCCGGATCACGCCGGTGATGGAGCTCGCGGGTGAAGCCTCCCGCGAAGACGCTCCCTCGATCTCCCTGACCACGATGGGAATCTTCCCTCGTCCCCCGCGCTCCGTTTTCAGATAGATATCGGTCTGCGCGAGCGCCGCGGGCGCGGCGGCGCAGAGCATCGCAAGCGTTGCAACGAGACGAATCATGCTCAATCCTTTTGAACGAAGGTGAAATGGATGCCGAGAAAGGCGTCGGTGAACGCCCGGGGCAGCGGAGGAAACGGCGCGGCGCTCTTCACGGCTCTCACGGCCGAGCGGTCGAAGTAGGCGTTGCCGGAGCTCGTTTCGATGCGCGCGTCGGAGGCGCTTCCGTCCCGCATGAGCCTGAAATAAACGACGCACGTGAGCCCCGTCCCGCCTTCCGACACGGCCGAGAACCAGTTCTCCGAAACACGGCGTTCGATAGCCGCGAGAAAGTAACCGAAGGGAAAGTTCGCCGCGTCGACGACGATGCCCGTCCCGTCGCCGGCGCCGACCGAGACCCCGAGCGGTTTCTCGCCGGCGGCCTCAGCGGACGTCTCCTTCTTCGCCTCCCCTTCCTTCTTCGCGCCCGGCTTCTTCGGAACGGGGATCTTCGCCTCTTCCTTCTTCGGCTCCTGCTTCGGCTCTTCTACCTTGACGGCGTCCTTTTTCCCCTCCTCCGTTTTCGCGGCGGAGGAAGGCCCGGAACCGACGAACGGCTGGAGAATCTTGACCGAGTAGACTCCTTCGGGGAGCCGCATCTTGGGGACCGCCTGAAACAGGAATACGAGCGCGGTCAGCACGATTGCGTGCACACACGCGGAAATGCCCAGGGAAAGCTTCATTCTTTCCCTCCCCGCCCCTTCAACGTCTCTTCTCTTCCTGCTCCGCGATGAGACCGAGATCCTCGA
>JAFNGP010000278.1:20487-21046 GCA_017885175.1 bacterium | reverse complement strand
CGGAACTCCGCGGTGAAATCGTTCCACCCCACGGCCTTCTCGTCGATAAAGAGCTTGCCGTCCTGATCGATCGAGACGGTGACCCCTTGCTGCTCCTCGATCTGCTTCGCCTCGGCTTTCGGAAGCCTGAGCTTCACGCCCGCCTGAAGAAACGGCGCCGTGAGCATGAAAATGATGAGAAGCACCATCGTCACGTCGACGAGGTTCGTGATGTTTATTTCGGCGAGAGGAACGAAGCGCGAGCGTCTCATGTCGGCACCCCCTCACTTCGAACCGAGGGTCGGCGAGACGAGATCGCCGCCGCGGGCGAATCCGGCCGCTCCCTCATGCAGCTCGACGTAGGACCGCTCGACGATCCGGTTGCGGAAGCGCAGGGCGAAGGACGTGATCTCGTCCTCCTTGCTGCGGATCGCCTTCTGAATGTAATTGTACCCGACCACCGCGGGGATCGCGGCCCCGAGCCCGAAAATCGTGGTGATGAGCGCCACGGCGATTCCCGGACCGACGACGAAAAGACTCGCCGAGCCGGCCGCTCCCATGCTCAGGAACGAAGCCATGA
>JAFNGP010000278.1:20235-20429 GCA_017885175.1 bacterium | reverse complement strand
TCGGGGCTCGCGGCGAATCTTCCCGCGCGCTCCTGGAGCCCCCGCAGGGAACGCTCGGCGGCGAAGAGCTCGAGAAAACGGGCGGTTTCCCTCCGCGAACGCCTGAAGAAGCGGAACTTCTCTATCATGATCGTCCAGGATACGACCGAAAGCACCGTGAGAATCAGGAGAATCCCGTTCCCCACCGTGCCGCC
>JAFNGP010000278.1:0-20206 GCA_017885175.1 bacterium | reverse complement strand
GGACGGTCAAGTATGTTTCAGGATATTCACGGTTCATTAGTCTCAAGAATTCCATAAAGTTACGAGCCTCGCCTCGCGCGATCGCCCGCGCGTTTGAGCGAACCGGCCGCGCCGTAAATATATTGTACCGCAAGGCAAAAGAAAGGAGTGTTTGGCTTGTAAAAAACTCCGCGGAGAACTATACTTACTATAGGTGCTCCAGTCGAAGCGACAAGGACTTGAGCCCCGAGAATACGAAAACGGATCAACCATCCCCTGGAGAAGGAGTGAGAGCAATGAAACGCACCACGTTTCTCTTCCTTCTTGCCGCGCTGATACTTCCGATTTTCGCCTCGAAGACCGGCGCCGTCGATTTCAAGAAAGAGAGATCGATCTCCGAGATGCCGGGGCCCGGCGATTTCTCCGTGAGCGTGAATCTGCTCGGAGAAAAGGAGGGAGTGTACAGGCCCGGAAAGGAAATTCGTCTCTCTTTTCAAACGACGAAGGACGCGTACGTCGTCGTGTACAACATCGACGCCGACGGCTACGTGCAGCTCCTCTATCCGGAGGACGGACGCCCCGTTCTCTCGAAGGGGCGCACGACCTACTTCCTCCCTCCCCCCGGAAAGAACCTGGTCTGGGAAGCGGGCAAGACGACGGGGGTCGAATACATCCACGCCCTCGCCGTAACCGAGCCGGGCAGGCTCAACGAGGACGAGCTCCTTTTTCTCTCCCGGGGAGACCGGCTCTCCGAGGAAAAGCGGCTCCGCATCGATACGGACCCGTACCTCGCCTTCAACACGATAGACGAGGCGATCGTGCGCGACGCCGAGAGCGACCCGCCCGCCACCGACTACACGCATTTCTTCGTCAACAGGCAAGTCGATTACCCGCGCTATCTGTGCGCGAAATGCCATAGCCCCCAAAAGCTTCCCGATCCGTACGCGATGGAATGCCCCGAGATCGTCATCGAGGAGATCGCCTACGAGGAGAAGCCGCAATATCCGTATCCGCCGCTCTACGACGTCACGTACGCGGGGGAACAGACGCGAAAGGAAGATTCCCCGTCCGACCGCTACGCCGAGAACCGGCTCGAGGGGGAAGACGCCGACACGCAGTATCGCCTGTCGATCTCGTACAGCACGTACAATCCGTACGCCCCGTACTTCGGCCCCACCCTGCTCTTCTACGACCCGTTCTACTGGGATCCGTTCTGGTGGGGATTCGGCTGGAGCTGGACGTGGGGCTACGGCTACTGGTCCCCGGGCTGGGGTTATCCGTCGTATTACGGCTGGGGATACCATGACCGGTACCGCTGGTGGGGTTGGGACGACGATTCGTACTGCTGGGGAAACGATCACCACCAGGGAGACGACTACCGGTTCCGTCCCGCGTACGGGGAGCGCACGCTCGCGAAACGCTATCTGGATTATGCGAGAACCAATACGGACCTTCATCGGAAACGCTCGGTCGTCGGGAGCCGCGTCGTCGAGACGAGGAACAGGGACATCGCCCGGAAACTCGACCGCTCGAACCTTCAACGGAGATCCGTCGAACGCAATATCGTGAAAGGGACGATTCGCGGAAACGAACGGAGCGTCGCGACGACCCGCGAGACGGATCGGAGGGTCATCTACGGCGGCCAGCGTACGATCGGCGGCACGGAACGAGCCGTGGATCGGAGAACCCAAACGAGGGAGACCGTGCGGTCGCGAGAGACGCAGCGGAAAATCGACACGCGGCGGGATTCGGTGAGGAGAGAAGCGCCAGTGCGCGAGAGGGGCGGCGATTCCGGGCGGACCGTGGACCGGCGCAGCGAGCCCCAGCGGAGATCGGGCGACTCCGACCGGAAGGAATCGATACGGGAGAAATCTCCCCGGTCCTCGACGCGCGAGAAATCTTCCGATTCTTCCACGCGCGAGAGATCGAAGAACCCCGACCGGAGGTCGTCGAGCGTTTCGAACTCCTCGCCCGCGAGGGTCTCCGGCTCGCCCGCTCGAACGGTGAGCCGCGCCTCGAGCTCGCCGCCGGCGAGCACTCGATCCGCGAACACGACCTCGACGAAACGCGATCGTTCCCGCTGATCACGGTTCACGGGAATCGAGCAGGAAACGATATCGAGCCCCTCCCGCGGTATTCACCATGACGATGCGCGCGGAGGGGCTTATTTTTTCTTCGCGGACGAGGCGCCTGAGCCCCGCCCACGTCGCGGCGCCCTCGGGCGAGGGGAAAATGCCGAGAATGCGCGCCATCTCGCGCACCGCCGCCATGATCTCCCCGTCAGTCACGGATACTGCCGTTCCCCCGCTTTCGCGGAGCGCCTGCAGAATGAGCGCGTCGGCCCGCGAGGAAGGAACCCGAATGCCCGAAGCGATCGTGACGGGGTCTTTCCAGGGGGCCGCCCTGGACGCGCCCTCGACGAAAGCCTTGACGAGGGGCGCGCAGCCCGCCGCCTGCACCGCGGCGAGACGCGGCATGGGCCTCCGCAGGGTTCCGAGCGCCTCGAGCTCGCGGTACGCCTTCCAGAACGCGACGATACCCGTCCCTCCCCCCGTGGGAAATACGATCCAGTCGGGCTCGATCTCCTCCTCGAGCTCGAAGGCGATCGTCTTCTTCCCCTCGACGCGGCACGGCTCCCGAAACGTGCTCACGACCCCCGTCCGGTCCCCCGTCGCCGACGCGTCGAGGGCTCGCGCGGCGTCGGGCAGGATCCCCGGAACCACCGTGACCTCGGCGCCGTAGAGGCGGCATTCCTCGGCGACGCCTTCCGGCGTTTCGGACGGAATGAATATGTGACACGGGATATCCGCGGCCGCGCCGTAAGCGGCGAGCGCGAGGCCCGCGTTTCCCGCGGACGGCACATAGGCCTTTTTCACGCCGAGCTCGAGCAGGCGCGACACGGCGACCGCCATCCCGCGGGCCTTGAACGAGCCGGTCGGGTTGAACGATTCGTCCTTGACGTAGAGGTCGCGGGCGCCGATCGCCTCCCCGAGGCGAGGCGCCGGAACGAGCGGCGTGTTCCCCTCCCCGAGCGTGATCTTCCGGGCGAAATCGGGAAGGAGATCCCCGTAGCGCCAGACCCCCTTTCCCGAACGCGTCGAAGCGCTCGTCCGGGCCGACGCGTTCCGCCGTATGGCCGAGGTATCGTAGACGCAAAGAAGCGGGCCGGAGCAGGCCGGGCATTCGCCGGCGGCGGAGCCCGCGGGAATCTCGCGGGCGCACGATCCGCAACGGTACCCTTCGAAATATTTCATGCGACGCCTCCGACAGTCCTTGAAAAGATCACGCGATAAGCTATCCTTATCCGGTNNGACTCGAGGTGTTCGTCACGACCAGAGGCGGAGGGACGAGCCCTTCTCCGTTCGATTCGCTGAACCTCGGCGGGACGCTCGGCGACCCTCCCGCCAACATTCGTCGCAACAGGAAGCTCCTGCTCGAAACGCTCGGCATCCCGCCGCGCGCTCTCGCCCGCACCGGGCAGATTCACGGCACGGAGATCGCCGTCGTGACGAAGGGCGGCCATTACCAGGGCTTCGACGGGTTCGCGACGGATNNCTGGCCATCAGCACCGCCGATTGCTATTCCGTCGTGATCTACTCCCCGCCGGAGAGGGCGCTCGCCGCGCTGCACGTCGGCAGGCGGGGCGCCGGGGGCGGAATCGTAGGAAGCGCCGTCGGCGTGTTGCGCGAGCGATTCCGGATCGATCCGGGCTACGCGATCGCGGTCGTCGGGCCGGGAATCTGCGGGAAATGCTACACCGTGTCGCGCGAGGACGCCCTGCGGTTCCCGAAAGAGGTCAGACGCTTCGATCGGGGCCGGTGGCGCCTCGATCTCTCCGCGTTCATCGTCAGGGATCTCGCCGCGCACGGTATCCGGAGGCGGAACATCTTCTCCTCGCGGCTCTGCACGGCCTGCGCGCCTTCTCTCTTCTTCTCGCACCGGCGCGACGGCGGCGTCACGGGACGGCACTGGACCCTCGCCATCGTCCGTCCCGACCCGCGGGACGCCGAATGATGTGTTTGACTTGGCTCCGGTCCCGCGATATGTTTCAGGTATACCGTATCGTATACTTAGGATGTGGCCGAGAATCGACGCATGAAACCGAGCCGAAAATCCCCGGATAATCCCGTGCACAACGCCATTCGCGAGAATACGGATCGATTGTCCGCGCTGCGGCCGTTCATCGTCATGGAAGTGCTCGAGAAGGCGCTCGCTCTCGAACGCGAGGGACGCTCGATCATTCATCTCGAGGTCGGAGAGCCCGATTTCCCGCCGCCTCCGCGCATCGTCCGGGCCGCGACGGAGGCCCTCGCGAGGGGCGACACGCATTACACCGACAGCCGCGGCATCGGCGAGCTGCGCGCGGCTGTGGCGCGATACCACGGGCGCAAGTACGCGACGCGCGTCCCCGAGGAGCGCGTCATGATCACCATGGGGACGTCCCCCGCGATGCTCCTCGTGCTCTCGCTCCTCATCGAGGAACCGGGGGACGAGATCATCATCGGGAATCCGGGCTACCCCTGCTATTCGAATTTCATAAAATATCTCCGGGGAGCGCCCCGCTCCATACGGGTTCGGGAAGAGGACGGTTTCCAGCTCAAGCCGGACGCCGTGCGCGCGGCGATCGGCCCCCGAACCCGCGGCATCATCGTCAACTCCCCCTCGAACCCGGCCGGCACGCTGATTCCGAAAGACGACCTCGCCGAGATCTGCGGCCTCGGCGTTCCCGTAGTCTCGGACGAAATCTATCACGGCCTCGTTTACGGGGACACCGAGCATTCGGCCCTGGAGTTCACGGACGACGCGTTCGTTCTCAACGGTTTCTCAAAGCTCTTCGCGATGACCGGCTGGAGGCTCGGCNNTTCGTCCAGCGGGGCGGGATCGCGGCGCTGACGGAAGAGCACCCCGAGCTCGAGGACATGAGACGACAGTACGACGCGAGGCGCAGGTACCTCTGGGAGGCGCTTCCGAAGCTGGGCTTCCACTGTCCCGTCGAGCCGAAAGGCGCGTTCTACTTCTTCGTGAACGCGGGCCGCGTCGAGAAAGATTCGTACCGCCTCGCCTTCGATATTCTCGATACGGCGGGCGTCGCGGTCACGCCGGGGATCGATTTCGGCGAGCACGGCGAGGGCTACCTGAGGATTTCCTATGCGAACTCGCTCGAAAACCTGGTCGAGGGAATCCGGAGGCTTTCACGGTATCTGGAACGGAGGGCGTCATGACATCCGCACGACCGGAGATCGCGCGACAAGGAGACGGCATGGCATACAGAATCAGAACGGCGTTCGCGGCGCTCGCGATTCTTTCCCTGGCCGCCGCGCCGGCCGTATCGTTCCCGATCGGCTTCTCGGCCGTCGGGGGTATCGGCGCCGGGTACTACGGCATGGAGGCGCTGAACCGGCATCTCCAGATCGTCTCGCAGGACAGCGGATTGACCACGCTCGGCAATCTCTCGAGCGGTGTGAATTTTCGTATCGAGGGAAGAATCTGGCTGTACGACCTGGTCGCCGCGACGGGGGGCTTCGAGTATTTCTGGGGCTCGACGGAATCCCAGGGATCGACGTCCACTCTTACGTACCAGGCTCCGTCCGACGTCTATACCGTCGGGGCGATTGTCGCGCCGATCAGGATCGAGAACGTGTTCAATCTGTGCGTCGGATTGAATCTCTGCTTCGCGAACTCGGTCTTCGGCACGAACGAGGTCATCCCCCGCCGGCTCTCGGAGTTCAAAGGGGAAGGTCGGGGGTGCGAGCTCTACGCGGAAGCTCACACGAACTTCATAAACCCGATCGAGGTCGGTTTTCAAATGGGATACCGCCGGCTCGCCCTCAAGACATTCACGGACAAATATGGCAATACGGCTTCGTTCGAGCCGGGCAACAAGATGGAGATCGATTACAGCGGCGCCTTCTTCTACCTCACCACCGCAATTCGACTGTAACGGGGAGAGAATACGGAACCGGGGAAGCTTCCGCCTCCCCGGTTTGTTTCCCGGGGCGGCTTCGGGGCCGCCCCGGCTACGTTTTCCGCGCCTGGAAAACGACACTACTTCTTCTTCGGCTCTTCCTTGACTTCCTTAACTTCCTTGACCTCGACCGTGCACTTGATTTCTTTCTCGGCGCCTTCCTTCGCGCAGCCCGCGGCAGCTTCCTTCCCCATCATGCAGCCGCCCTTCATGCCTTCCGCGCCGCAGCTCTTCTTGCCTTCGGCGCCGCAGCCCTCGGATTTGGCGCCTTTTTCCATTTTGCATCCGGGGGCCTCCATCCGCATCTTCATCATGCGCTTGGCCGGCCTTCCGCACTCTTCGCCCTTGCCCTGCCCCGGTTCGCATATCACCATGCATTCGCTTTCCCCATCGCCGCATGACATTTCACTCATACCCGCCATCCCGCACGCCTTGCCCATCCCGGGATGCATGCTCTTGCACGCGTCCGGACCGACGAGCTTCCGCATGGCGAGCATATGCCCGATCCCGGCCAGCTGAATCTGTTCCCGAACGGCCGACATCTTCTTCACGACGACTTCGATATCCTTCATGGCGGGCTCCGGCTTCATCATCTCATTCTTGAGCAGGACGCCGAGCTTCTCCCGTTCGGCCTTCAGATCGATCATCTTCAGGCGGAAACTCGTCTTCATCTCTTCGATCTTCGCCTTCTGCTCGCCGGTGAGCTTCATCTCTTTCTCGCACGAAGCCTTTTCCTTCTCGGCAGTCGCCTTCTCCTGCGCGATGAGCATCGAGGCTCCCATGAGCAACGCGATCGACAGAGCGACGAGAATAATCAGACCCTTCTTCATCTTCTGACCTCACTTTCCTTTCCCGCCCCTTCGGGGCATTCCGGAACACCGCTGTCGCATCCACCGCATTGGATTCGAATCACGCGCATGAACCTCTCCCGCTCCTGCGGTCGGAGGGTCGAGCTCACACCGAGAACCCGGTGGATAAGCCTTCTCTCCAGTTGGCCCTGGATTGCCGATATCTCATCGACCTTCGCCATGATCGCCATCTCGTCCGGTTCGCTCGCTCCGATGAGCGCGGCGAGCTCCCCCCGCGCCTTCTTCAGACTTCCCCGCAGATCCCTCATGCCCTCGGCCGAATCCGCCATGATGCGAGAGAAACGCAGGGCTCGCTCGCGGGGCATGCCGATCTGTTTCGCGAGGCGATTGCAGCGCCCGCCGAAAGGATCTCCCGGCCCGCCTCCCGGCGGGGGACCGAACCTTCCGGGCCCGCTTCCGCGGGCCAGACCGAACGCAAACGCGCCGATCACGGCCATGTTGAAGGCGAGAGACAACACGAGCGCGATCTTCAAGCTATCTCTGCTCATCTCCGCCTCCTCCACTCGAGGTCATGAGGATATCGCCCAACGAGCCGGGCGGATATTCGTCGAGATACGTGAGCTCGAGAACGTCCGTCTGGTTTCCCGCGGTCGCCGGCGAGTAGCTCTCGTGCATGAGGCCCCCGACCCAGACGCCGAAAACGGCGGCCGCCGCCACGGCTGCTGGAACCGCGATCCTGAGCCATCCGTGCATCCATCCCCACCGCGGCCCTGCCTCGACGGCCGCCAGTATCGACGGAAGAAGCGAAGGGGGCGGATCAGCCTCTTTCACGGAGCGGTGAATCGAAAGGCCGGCGAGCGACAGATCCCTGAATCGGCGGCATCCCGCGCATAACGCGAGATGCGAATCGAGATCCGCCCGCCCTGCTCCATCGAGCGCCCCGTCGAGCTCCCGGGAAACCATTCTGCGAATTTTCCGGCAATCCATACCGGGCTCCTCCTCTTACTACGTTACATCGCGCGAGATCGCGACATCCTGCGGATAAAACGAAGAATATTCATCCCTCGTCCAGTTTCTCCGCTATCCTCTCCCGCGCCCTGACGAGAATCGACTCGACGGCCGAAACGCTCTTGCCCATCGCCCCGGCGATCTCTTCGTACGTGAGCTCCCCCGCGACCCTGAGCTCGAGGGCGATTCGCCAGTCGCGCGGGAGTCCGGCGAGGGCCTCTTCGTAGCGACGCCGCATCTCCCGGCCGTCGAGGGAGAGAGCCGGATCGTCCTCATGCCGGGCGGATGCCGCGTCGAAACCCCGTTCGACCATTTCGTCGATCGACTGCGCCGCCCTGAGCTTCCTCTTTCTCAGATGGCTCGCCGACAGATTCGAGGCGATCCGGTAGAAAAAAGCCTTGAACGGCGCATCGGGACGGTATCGGCCTGCCGAGCGGAAAACGGCGATGAAGAGCTCCTGGGTGAGATCCTCGGCGTCCTCGGAAACGCCGGTGAGGCGCAGGAAGAAATTGTAGCCGATTCTTTCGTAGCGCTCGACGAGGACGCGAAAGGCGTCCGATTCCCCGCCGGCGATGCGCCGCATCAGATCCGCGTCATCGTTCATGGAGCGCTACCCGATCTCCACGATATCCGTGATCCTATACCCGTCCGAATCGGTCCGCGCGACGCGAGCGGCGGCGATATCCGGATCGTGCTCGAAGAACAGAATCCATCCCTCGTCGGCGGCCCTGCCGAGCATCTGCCGCTTCTCTTCGAGCGTCTTGAGAGGAAAATGATCGTACGCCATGATGTAGGGCAGATTGACGTGCGAGGCGAGCGGAATGAGATCGCCGCAATAGAGCAGGCTTCCCCCGGCGGTCGATACGAGAACGACCTGGTGCCCGAAGGTGTGTCCGTCGGTGGGGATGAGCGTGACGCCCGGGAATACCTCGACGACGCCGTCCGCGAGCCTCAGGAGTCCCGCCTTGTCGATCGGGAGAAGGTACTCGGGGAAAAAGCTCGCGCGGTCCTTCTCGGTCGGATTGAGAGCCGTTTCCCACTGCCGGCGCTGGATATGGTGATTCGCCCGGGGCAGGGAAATCCTGATCTCGCCCCCGACCGCGCGGTAGCAGAATCCTCCCGCGTGGTCGAAATGGAGATGGGTCGCGACCGCGTCGGTGATCGAATCCGGATCGACGTTCGCGCGCTCGAGCGCCGCCCGGAGCCCCTGCGTCTCGATCTGATAGTTGCGCGTCATCTTCTCGCCGAAGTTCGTGCCCGAGCCGCTGTCGACGACGAGCCGGCGACCGCCCCCCTCGACGTAGAGGGCGCGCATCGCCATCGAGATCCGGTTGTTCTCGTCGGCGGGGTTCGTCTTGCTCCAGAGGACCTTCGGCACGACGCCGAACATGGCCCCTCCGTCGAGCCTGAACGTTCCCGTCTCGATCGCCCTGAAATCGAACTGGCCGAGCTTCATGATGCATCCTCCGCGGCGGCGTTCGAGCCGAGGGCGAGAAGCGCCGCCTTGAGCTCGGGGATAACGCGCATCGTCGACAGGTACCCGGCCCTGATTATCTCGGAAGCCCGATCGAGGTCGAACGGAGTGAATGCGCCGAGATCCGGCCTGATCATGAAATCCGCGTGCCGCTCCGAGATGGCGGCGTTCTGTTGCGAGATGTAATTGGTGACCTCGAGGGTCACATCGATGAGATTGCGCGGCTTCTTCTTCGATCCGCTCTCGTACCCGAGGTTGACGCCGATCCGGTACATGTCCCCGAGCGAAGCGAGGGCTTCGATGGGGACGTACTCCGAGAGCCCGCCGTCGATGAAGAGATGCCCGCCTATTTCGACCGGCGTGTAGAACTCGGGGACCGCGCTGCTCGCCTGACAAGCGAGCGCGACCTTGCCCGTGGTGAACACCCTGCGCGCTCCCGCGGTGAGATCGGAAGCGACGATCGCCACGGGAATCTTGAGATCGCGAAACTCGACGTCCCCTATTTCGTCCGCGATGAATCTTCGAACCTTCTCGCCCGAAAGGAACCCGAGGCGGGGCACCGTGATCCCGGCGAGGTTCTTCCAGTGCATGCCGGCGCCCAGCGCCTCGAGCTCGGCGATCGATTTTCCCGCGGCGAAGAAAGAAGCGACGAGCGCGCCGCCGCTCGTGCCGGCGAGATAGTCGATATCGATCTTCTGTTCGACGAGCGCGCGAAGAACCCCGATGTGCGCCACGCTCTTCGCCACTCCGCCGCTCAGGGCGAGCCCTATCTTGAAGCGTTTCATGCGCGCTGCTCCCGATCGATGTTTACGGACGAAGTCATCGTTCGCCCATCTTCTCATGGAATGCATGTTTTGTTCAAGGCGGGATATTGCGGCGAAGGAAACGTGAATGCCCGGCACCTTTACCCGATGGGATTTTTAAGCCGGCTGAGCCTCTCGCGCACGAACGGGGTCGTCCCCGGATCGATCGTCGCCATGCGCTCGTAGACCGCGGCCGCCCTGTCGTTCAGCTTCATCTTCTCGCAGGCGAGACCGAGGTTCTGGTAATACATCGCGTTGTTCGATTCCAGCTCGACCGCCTTCGAGAAATAGACGAGCGCCTCGTCGAACTTGTTCACTTTGGCGAGATGGCATCCGAGAGCGTTGCAGGCGAATCCGGACTCCTCTTCCTTCCCCAGCACGTTCTCGAAATGGCGTCCGGCCTCTTCGATCCGGCCGAGCTTGTCGAGAACGATGCCGACGTTCACCTCGAGCTGCGCGTCGTGCGGTTTGAGGCGAAGCGCTTCCCGAAACGCCGCGAGCGCGTCGTCGAGGTTCGATCTCCGCTCATGGATGCAGCCGAGACTCGAGAGCGCGTCGGCGTGCCCCGGATCGGCGGCGAGAGCGCGCCGGTAGAGGGCGAGCGCGCGATCGTCGTCTCCATGCAGCTCCGCGATCTTGCCCGCGAGATAGATGAGGTCCTCCCGCTCGGGGAATTCCTCCAGCGCGCTCCGAACGATCGCGTCCGCCTCGTCGATCATGTGCATGCGGGTGTAGAGCTGAATGACCTTGAGGTATACCTTGAACGGCGTATCGGAAAGAAACCGCATCGCCTCGAGAATGCGCGCCGCGGCGGCGCAGTCGTTCAGCCGGTAACGGATATCGGCGTGGATCGCATGCGAGTGCGCCGCGAAGGGATCCTTCGAGAGCGAACGAGCGACATATTCGAGCCCCCGGTCGAGCTCGCCGACGAGGGCGCACGCGGAAGCCGCGTTCCGGAGTATGTCGGCGTTGTCCCCGTCGAGCTCGAGGGCCCGCTCGAAATGGAGGAGCGCCTCGGCGCTCTCGCCGTTTTCCATCAGCGCGACGCCCATGTTGTTGCTGAGCTCGGCGTGCGCCTCCCCCGCCGCGCGCAGCCCGTCGCGAAAGCACGAGATCGCCTTTTCCCTGCCGCCGCTTCTCAGCCGCGCGAGCCCCGCGATATTCCAGAATTCCCAGCGCTGCGGATCGAGATCGAGCGCCACTTCGGCGTGAGCGAGCGCGCCGTCGACCTTGCCGAGCTCGAGAAGCTGGACCGCAATCTCGTAGAGGTACATGGACGCGCCGGGGCATGCCCCGACGCCTTCCCGCTCGAGCGCCAGCCAGGCCGCCGCTTTCCGGTAGACGCGGGCCGATGGCGCGATCCTTCCGTAGTGATGAATCACGAGGCCGCTCTCGCGCACGGGGATGCCGGCCAGCATGAGCGATTCCTCGACGTTTTCGTGAATCTCGCATGCGTAGCGAACGCCCGCGTCGGCGCGAAAGAGCCTGATCTGGCGATCGCTGAAACGCGCGGCGCACGCAGTCGACGCGTCGTCCGGGTCGGACTGCGTCCGGAGCCCCGGGCCGCACGAGGCGTTCGTGTACGTGCGCTGCTCGAACATGAAAGCCGCCGGTTCCGCTTCGCGCACGAGAACGCGGATCTTCTCGTGGTCGTCGCGGGAAATACGCTCGTCCGCGTCGAGGACGAGAATCCACTCCCGCGTCGCCTTCGACAGGGCGAAGTTCCGGGCCTCGCTGAAATCGTTGTTCCAGGGAATCTCGTAGACCTTCGCCCCGAGCTTCCTCGCCTCGTGGATCGAGGCGTCCTTCGAACCTGTATCGACAACTATCATCTCATCGGCAAGATCCTTTACACTCGCGAGGGCCTCGCCGATGTGTTCTTCCTCGTCGCGGGCGATCATGCAGACGCTGATCGAGCCCCTGCGCATTTCTCTAAGTTCTTCCATAGTAATGAGTTTTGCTTTCTCCGTTCGCGGCATTACAGGTCCTCTCACCGGTGGATTAAACGGAAGGCACGCGCCCTCTCCGATTGGCCGGAATTCAAGAGGCGTGCCATACGGCGCCCTGCTCGCCACGCGGACGGGTTTTCTGGTATACTGGGCGCGTCAGGAGAGAAAGGAACTTCGATGAAAGTGGCCGTCATCAGCGATACGCACGATCACCTCGAGAATCTCGAGGCTGCGCTCGTCGAAATCAACTCGCTCGGCGTCTCGGCGCTTTTCCACTGCGGGGACCTTGTCTCCCCGTTCGTCATCGACCGGTTCGCCGCGTTCAAGGGGCCCGTGCACGTCGTCTTCGGCAACAACGAGGGGGACCGGTACACGATCAACAACGTCGCCTCGAAGAAATTCCCGAACGTGAAGCTTCACGGCGAAGTCGGTTTCGTCGAGACCGATGACGGCGAAGTCGCCTTCACGCATCGCCCCGAGTTCGCGCGCGGCCTCGCGTGCACCGGGAAGTACACGGCCGTATTCTACGGGCACACGCACCGGATGAAGATCGAGCGGGTCGGCTCGACGTGGCTGGTCAATCCCGGGGAGCTCATGGGGCTTCTCGAGCCCCCCGGGTGGATCGTCTTCGATCTCGCGACGGGAGAGGCGAAGCACTACGCGCTGAAGTAGCGTCCACTCACCGCGCGGGTCCTGTCGCCCATTGCGCCCCGCACGTGCTCGCGAGCAAGGCTCGCTGCNNGGACCCCATCAGCGTCACCCGCTAATCGGGGTGCCACCTGCGCCATCTCCACACTAGCTTTTCAGAGGGAAATCCAGGCTAGCCCGCTCGCGCGAGAGAAACGCGAGCGCCTCGGAGAGGGTCGGAATGCCGGCGCGGCCGCCGAGCCTGCGGCATTTGAGGGCGGCGACGGCGTTCGCAAAGGCGCAGGCCCGCATCGTGTCGAGGCCCTCGAGAACGGCGAAGAGATACGCGCCGTGAAAGACGTCTCCGGCGCCCGTCGTATCGACCGCCTTCACCGCGAATCCCGGAACGTCGACGACGTCCGCGCCCGATAGAAACGCGCACCCCTTCTCGCCGAGCGTCACGACCGAGGCCTTCGGGCCGAACGCGCTCAACGTTTCGAGCGCCGCGCGGAGATTCTTGCTCCCCGATATCTGCTCCGCGAAAAGCTCGCTCGCGATGATGTAATCGCACAGCGGCAGAAGCTCGCGCACTCCCTCGCGGAGCGATCCCGCGTCGATGAGCACGGGGATATTCGCCTCTCGGGCCGCTTTCGCCGCGACGAGGGCCGCCTCGGGCTCGAGATCGTCGATGAAGAGCCCCCTCGCCGCGCGGACAAGATCGAGGTTCACCTCGCGCGCCTTCATGCGCGAGACGCTCCCCCGCGTCCAGAGAATCGTCCGCGCCGCGGTGCGCGCGTCGACCATGATGAACGCGTACTGCGACGTCGCGCCCGGCTCGACGACGGCCGACGACACGTCGACGTCCTCCCGGCGAAGCTCCTCGAGCATACGCGCGCCGAAGGGGTCGTCGCCGACCTTGCCGGCGTACGCGGCGCTGAGTCCGAGACGCCTCATCGCGACCATCGCGGTCGCCGTGGGGCCTCCTCCCTGTATCGTGAAATCGCGCACCTCGAGCTTCGTGTTCTCGGCGGGCAGGTGCGGCACGATCCCGAGATAGTCGAGCGCGGTGTATCCGATGCCGACGACGTCGAATCGCTTCTGCATGCGTCCTCCGATACTCCTTTCGCGCGGCCGCCCCCGATGCTAACGGAAGAGAATACGCAAGGCAACGGGAAATCATGCCTGCGCGCGAAAGCGCCTTGCGCGCCCGGGCGCCAGAGGCTAGAATCCACGTATCGGCAGGAAGGCGAACCTCACAAGGAGACGCATATGAAGCGCATCGGATTCTTCCTCGTTATCCTCATGTTGTCGCAGGCAGCCGCGTCCGAGCCCTGGGTGTCCTTCGGAGCCAAGGCGGGTCTCTACACGTCCAACACGACTGAGATCCCCACCGGGTGGCCGCAAACTTCTTTCAAGAACGGCTTCGCGGGGGGCGTGTATATGGATTATGCGTTCAACAGATATTTCAGTCTGCAGCCGGAGATCCTCTACGTCATGAAGGGACTCGATGGCGGAATCGAGAGATCCTCGATCGTCGTGGATTATTCGGCGCATTTCGATTACATCGAGATACCCCTTCTCGCCAAGTTCACGGTAGCCGGAAAGAGCCATTTCAGCCCCTATTTCTTCGCGGGCCCGGGCGTGGGGATCAATCTCGCCGCCGACGTCGATATCGAATCCGGCGACGAGAGCTCGGGCGAGAGCCGGATCGGATCGTCGGACTGGTCCGGAATCATGAACAAAACGGAATTCACCTTCTCGTTCGGCGGGGGATGCCGGTACGCCATCGGCCTCGGCGGAATCACCGCCGACGCCAGGTTCGACCTCGGCCTTTCCAACGTCTATTCGGGAGGAGAGGTAACCACGGAGATCGGCGGCGACAGGAGGACGGATATCATCCAGGCCGGGAACAGCAAGAATCTCGGATTCGCCCTGCTCGTCGGGTACAATTTCTAGCGACTCGCCGCGGCCGTGAACAAGGAAAGCCTGCATGAAACAAACGAAGCTCTTTTGCCATTTCTGCGGGGCGCCTCTCGGGAGCAGGGAATCCGAAGGCCGCCAGCGCCTCTACTGCGAGGCGGAGCGGCGCTTCATCTACGAGAATCCAATTCCCGCGGCTACGGGCATCGTGACCGACGACGCGGGTCGCCTTCTCCTCGTCCTCAGAAACAGGGCGCCGGGGAAGAATCAATGGGCGCTTCCGGGCGGATTCATCGAGATGCACGAGAGCCCGGCCGCCGCGGCGAAGCGCGAGCTCGAGGAGGAGTGCGGGATCGTCGCGCGCGATCCCTCCCTCGTCGACATCATCTACCAGGAGAGCGAATTCTACGGCTCTTCGCTCCTCATCATCGGATACTCGTTCGCGGGATTCGAGGGAACGCCCCGCGCCGGGGACGACGCCGAGAAGGTGCGATTCTACGGCTTCGACCGGCTGCCGAAGCTGGCGTTCGAGGCCCACGGCAGATTGATCGGGAAATATCTCGAGAAACAGGAAAAGCTCCGAAGGCTCTGGAGCGAAGAGGTCTAGAGGCGGAGATCGAAGCTCGGCGGCCGCCGGTTCAAATGCGCAAGCGTTCAACCAGATCTTCCGGCGCGGGCGGAATATCGAAAATCCTCTCCTCGTCTCCCCTTCTCACGACAACCTTCACGGATGGAGAAGTCTTCGCGTCGCAGTAGCGCGCGACGAGCGCGGCGCCGAGGCGCAGATCCTCGTCTGTCGCCGGTCCCTGCACGAGGACCGTGGGCCCGGGAACCTCGACCGGCATCGCGAGCCATTCGAGCCGCCAGGCGCGCTCGATATAGCGGTTCTCGGCCTCGCGTCTCCCGACGACCGCCCTCACCGACGGCGACAGCCTGAAATGGCGCCCGACGGAGAAAAGAAGCGTCTCTTCGTGGGTAAGCGGCGCCTCGCCCCGGTGCCTCATCCAGTCCTTGAGCTTCGCCGCGTAGTTCTCGTCCGTGAGCATGCATCCGCCCGCCGGAGAGGAGTAGCCCGTCACGCCGAGCGCGGCGGCGAGCTCCATCTGGCGTCTCCGCGAGCGGCCCTGGATGTCGAGGAGCCCGTCCCTCTTGATCCATCCGTTCTTTTCGGCGAGAGTCTCGGGAAGGAGCTTCGCGCTCATCGGACGCACGAGGAGCCCTTCGAGACCGGACTCGCGATCGATGAGCTCGAGCGCCTGGTAGTTCTGCGACATGGGCCGCTGTCCGAGGACCTCTCCCGTGAAGACGAACTGCGCCCCCTCCCGCTCCATGACCTCCTTCGCCTTCCTGATCATGAAGAGGTGGCAGTCGATGCAGGGGTTGACGTTCGCGCCGTAACCGTGCCGCGGGTGCAGGAGCACGCCGAAATATTCCTCGACGAAATCGAGCACGCGCACCGGGACGCCGAACGCCGCCGACATCCGCGCCGCCTCCGCCGCCGCGAGATCCGCGGGCTTCTCGCCGGCGATCTCGGCCCTCATGAATCCGGGCGAATAGCCGATCGAGGCGTGGAGAGCGAGGACGTCGACGCCGAGACGTTTCACGACGGCGACGGCGAGCGCGCTGTCGAGACCTCCCGAGACGAGAGCGACGGCTTTGACCTTCGTGTTCATGGAATGTAAGGTAGCGGAATCATCGCTCGATGGCAAGCGCCCTGCGCAGGCCCTCCCCGACATAGTTGAAGGAGAGACACGTGATGAAGATCATGAATCCGGGCACGATCGCGGCGAGCGGGGCCCGTCCGATGAACGCGTGGGCGTTCTGGAGCATGTTCCCCCACGTGGGCACGGGAGGCTGAACGCCGAAGCCGAGAAAGCTGAGCGCCGATTCGACGAGCATCGCCTGCGCGAAGCCGACCGTCGCCGATACGACGACCGCGGGCAGCGCCTGCGGAAGCATGTGCCGGACGACGATACGCGCGTCCTTCGCGCCCGCCGCCCGGGCCGCCTCGACGAAGCCTTCCTCCCTGAGAGGAATCAGAATCGAACGCACGACGCGCGCCGTCTCCATCCACGACGTTCCTCCGATCACGAGCGGAACGATCCAGATCCTGCCGCCGCCGGCGGAGGCAGCGACGAGGAGCACGAGAAAAACGGGGACCGAGAGGAAGAGATCGACGACGNNCCGAAGTAGCCCGCGACCGCGCCGAGGAGCACGCCGATCGCGAGCGCGATCGCCACCGAGCAGAGCGCGACGAGCATGCTGAATCGCCCCGCGTAGATGAGCCGCGTGAAGACGTCGCGGCCGAGCTCGTCCGTGCCGAGCACATGCTCGACCGATGGAGCGGCGAGGATCGAATCGAGATTCATCGCGTCCCTTTCATGCGGCATGAGAAGCGGCGCGAGCGCGGAAACGGCCAGGATGAGCAGAATGAGGATCAACGAAAATGCGGCACCCTTGGAGGCGAAAAAACCGCCGCCGCCGTCGAATCGAACGCCGCCGCCGGGCGCGAGCGCGCTCCCGAGATTCGCGAATGCCCCGTATGCGCTCTCCCTTATCATGCATCCTCCGCGCTTGTTTCCACGGCGCCCGCCGCGCCGCCCGGAGATATTCTCGGATCGACCGCCGCATAGAGGAGATCGCCGATCGCGTTGAAAACGATGATGAGGAACGAGGAGATCACGACGACCCCGAGCACCCGAGGATAGTCGTGCCGCGCGAGCCCTTCGTAGAAAAGCCGTCCCATCCCCGGCCACGAGAACACCGTCTCCGTGATGACGGCTCCCGTGAACAGCGCCGGGATCTGCATGACGACCACGGCGAAAACGGGAAGCGCCGCGTTCCGGAACGCGTGCTTCCAGATCACCGCCGCCTCGCTCAGTCCCTTCGCCCGCGCCGTGCGCACGAAATCCCCCCGGATCGCGCCGAGGAGCTGCGCCCTCGTGTAGCGGCTCCACGAGGCGAGAAATCCGATCGAGAGCACGCACGCCGGGAGCACGAGGTGCCGGAGATGATCGAGGAACCCCGGCGGGGCGCCGATCGTCTCCCTCCCCCCGCTCGGGAGAAGCCCGAGCTTCAGCGAGAAAACGTAGATCGATACGAGAGCGAGCCAGAAAACGGGCATCGACAGCCCGGCGACCGAAACGAGGGAGAACAGCTGATCGAGCGGCCCGTCCCGNNCCCATGAGCTCGAGCGTCGCGGGCAGTCGCTCGAGGATCATGCGAGCGACGGGCTGCCCCGTCGCGTAGCTGTTCCCGAAATCGAGATTCAGGAAAACCTTCTTGAACCAGAGGAGGTATTGCACCGGAAGAGGCTTGTCGAGCCCGAGATTCTCCCTGATCCGCGCGAGGTCGCTCTCGCTCATCCGCGCGCTCCCCGAGAGCACTCCGGCCGGGCCGCCGGGCGCGAGGTGGAGAAGGGCGAACGTCACGATCGAAATGAGAACGACGAGCGGGACGATTCGCGCGAGTCTTCGCGCTATGTGCTTCCTCATGGCCGGATCCTTCCGCGAATATTCGACGGAGCCTCCATCAATCAATCGTCGCCCTCGTACGCCTCGCCGGACGGCGCGGCCGCTCCGCGCGCAAGGGAATCGGAGCGCCCCGTCGCCGGCGCGACTGAACCGGGTCGCCCTGCCGCGGGCGCGGGGAATTTCTTCGCGACCGCCCCCTTTCGCGCGGTGAGCACGAATCCGTCTCCCCGCCGGGGCACCGTCACCTCGAGACCGAGCTTCGCGCGAACCGTTTGTTCGAGCGCGAGCGATTGCTTCTCCTCGCCGTGCACGAGAAAAACGCGTTGCGTGCCGGCCGCGGCCCCGAGCCACTCGATGAGACCGGTTGCGTCCGCGTGTCCCGAAAACGAGCGAAAGCCCCTCGTCGCGATCGCCGGCGATATCCAATCCTGCTTGAACTTCTTCCCCTCCCGGTGTCCCACGAGCACGGGGCTCTCCCCCGCGAGAAGCCGCCCTCCGAGGGAGCCCGGCGGCTGCCAGCCGATGATGCAGAGAAGATTCTTCGAATCGTCGTACATTTTCATGAGATGCCTCGGAGAATTCGCGTGCGCGAGATCGCCGCTCGATGTGATGAAGACGGCGGGCCGATGCGTGCGGCTATGGACCTTGAGCGACGTTCGGCTCCGCACTTCCCGCAGCTCGGGGAACCGCAACGCCTCTCCGGGATAAGCCGATCGCGCCCATTCGGAGAGCTCCCCTTTCATGCGCCGGTACACACCGGTGATCTTGCGCGCGGTGGGGCTGTCGACGTACACCTCGGTTCCGGCGGGGATCGTGCCCTCCCTGATGAACATGTCGATGACGGCCATCGCCTCCTGCGTTCTCCCGAGCGTGAACGAGGGAATGAGCACGTCTCCGCCCGCGCGAACGACTCTCGCGATGGAGTCGGCGAACGCTTCGTGACCCGCGGCGGCGCGCGCCGCGTCCCGCACCGTGTTGCCGTAGGTCGATTCCATGATGACGTAATCCGCTCGTCCGGGCTTCTCGGCCGGGGGGAGAAGAATCGAGTTTCCGGCGCCGAGATCCCCCGAAACGACGAGCCGCACCGTGTCCGCGCCGGATACGAGCCGCATATCGACGGAGGCCGCGCCGAGAAGATGCTCGGCCCTGAAGAATCGGAACGACACGCCGCGCTCCGCGACCGTTCGCCCGAACGGCACGGGAACGAGGCTCGCGAGCGCCCGATCGTACGCCTCGCGCGGAATCTTCTCCCGCGATATCCCCCGCATCATCGCGAGCATGATCGGCGCGAGCTCCGCTGTTCCCGGCGTGCAGTACACGCGCCCCCGGAAACCCGCCGCGAAGAGCTCGGTCAAGAGCCCGACGTGATCGACGTGGGCGTGGGTGATTATGGCGAAGGCGAGCGAATCGGGCCGTGGGGGAAGCGCTCCCGCCCCCTGCTCCCCGAGCGCGCCGCAGTCGACGATGAACCTCGTCCCTTCGTTCTCGACGATGACGCACGAACCGCCGACCCGCCGCGCGGCGCCCCAGAATCTGACGACGGGGCCTTCCGCCCTCTCCCCGTCGGGGATCAGCTCGACGAGACCTATCGCGCCGATGATGATAAGGAGCGCGACGAAAAGCCACCGGTAGTGCCGTTTCATCTTTTCAGCCACCACTCATTCGCGTTCCAGGTGTCCCCGGACTGCGTCGGATTGGGACGATAGTTGACGAGGCCCTGCGGCATCGCGTCGAGCTGCGTCACCCAGAGGAGCGGGATCACCGGCGCCTCGGCGGCGACGATCGCGGCCGCCTCGTCATAGATCTTTTTGCGTTCGGCGAAGATAACGGTCCGGTTTCCTTCCGCGAGGAGCCGCGAGAGCCGCGCGTTCCTGATGCGCGTGAAATTCTGCCCCTTCGGCGGAATGAACCCTTCGGAATAGGTGCCGTCCTTCGTCGAGGGATCGGGCGGCGTGAGAATAGCGTACAGGGCGATGTCGTACGAGCCGCGCCGGAGAACCCCGCCTTCGTCCCAGCTCGCGTAAAGCTCGCCGGGGGTATAGTTCCTGATTCCGAGGTCGACGCCGATCCTGCGGTACTGCTCCCTGAGCACCATCTCGGTGCGCTCGCGGTTCAGGTTGCCGGTCATCGCCGAGATCGCGAGAGCGAGCGGCTTGCCGTTCTTCTCGCGGATACCGTCGCCGTCGCGATCGATCCAGC
>JAFNGP010000277.1:1389-3306 GCA_017885175.1 bacterium | reverse complement strand
GCGGTCCTTCGCCGCGACGACGCCGGCGCGGATACGATCCTGGTACGAGAAGCCGCCGGGGAGAATCACCGCGGCGCAATCGTCGAGAAGCGCCGGATCCTCGTTCCAGCGGAATATCCCCGAATCGAGCCCGATCGTCCGCACNNTACTCGCAGTTCACGCCGGGAAACTGGATGACGGCGACGCGATTCCTGAAAGAGTCCTTCACGCGCGCTCACCCCCGTTCTTTCCAACGCCGAATATCGACCGGCAGCCCGAGAGGTGCGCTTCGCGAAGCTCGGCGACGTCCCACGCGGCGAGGCTTTTCCTCCCCTGGACGATCTCGAGCCGCGCGCGGCCCTTGAGCTCGCCCAGCCGCGCGAGATTGACGCGATTCCGCGCGCAAACGCCGAGGATTTCCCGCTCCTGCACCGGAGAGAGCTCGACGACGAAACACCCCGTTTCCGAAAAGAGAAGCTTCNNCGCCATCTCGGCGAGCGCGGTGAGGAGCCCTCCCTGGCTCACGTCGTGGCACGCGCGCACCCACCCGAGGGCGTGCATCTCGATGACCGTTCGGATGAGCCGCCGCTCCCGCAGAAAATCGGCCTTCGGCACGTTCGCGCCGGACGCGCCGTATATGACGCGGTAGTATTCGCTGCCCCCGAGCTCGTCGAGCACGTCTCCGAGAAGGTACAGCGTATCCCCCTCTTCCTTGAACTGGATCGACCGGCATTTCGAGTAATCCTCGACGACCCCGACGCAGCAGAGAACGGGAGAGGGAGGTATCGATTTCCCGCTCTCGCTCTGATTGTAGAAGCTCACGTTGCCCGAGACGACGGGGAGCGGCGAGCCTTCGTAGGCGAGGTGCCCGATCCCGCGGCAGGCGTCGCCGATGCCGCGCACGCCCTCGGAAAATTCCCAGAATACCTCTTCGACCTCGGGGTTGCCGTAGTTGAGGCAGTCGGTGATCGTCGCGGGCACGGCGCCGACGGCGGCGACGTTCCGCGCGGCCTCGCATACGCCGAGCGCCCCGCCCTGGTACGGATCGATCAGCCCGTAGAACGGGTTCCCGTCGACCGAGAAAGCAAGCCCCGTCATGCGGCCGGGGATCGGCGCGATGACCGAAGCGTCGGCCTCGCCCGGCCGGAGCACGGCCCTCCCCTGCACCTCGGCGTCGTAGCGGCGATAGACGTAATTCTTCGAAGCGCCGTTCGGCGAGCCGATCATCTTGAGAAAATCCTCGCGAAGCGGGCGCTTCGGATCGAGCTTCGGCTCCTCGAAGAGGCGCCTGCGCGGCGCGCCTGTCCGGTTGTACGAGATGCCGGTCGTGATCACGTCGACCGGCGCGCTGCAGACGACGCTCCCGGCGGCCTCGATCGTGTAGTTCGGCTCGAGCGTGATGTCGCCGATGACGAAGGCGCCCGCGCCGTGATAGATATGGGGCAGATCGAAATCCTCGTTGAATATCCTGAGCACCTCGCCGGCGAAATCGGCGGGCACCGCCATCGCAAAACGTTCCTGCGTCTCGGAGCAGGAGATCACGGCGCTCGGATACGTGCCGAGGGCGAGGTTGACCTTGTCGAGATCGATCTTCACGCCGAATCCCCCCGCGTGCGCGAGCTCGGATGTGGCGCACGCGATGCCGCCGGCCCCGAGATCCTTGAAACCGATCGCCACGCCTCGATTCGCCGCCGCCTCGAACACCTTTTTCATCGCCTCCGAGAGCACGCGCTTGAGGAACGGATCGGGCACCTGCACCGCCCCGCGGTTCGCCTTCTCCTCGCTCGCGAGATCCTCCGANNCGGGGACGCGGCTCCGGATGACGCGCGACTCCTTGACGATGCCGACCGCGACGACGTTGACGAGACAGTTGTCGTCGTAGCCCCGGTCGAACACGACGTCGCCGCCGAGATTCGGCACGCCGAGGGCGTTTCCGTA
>JAFNGP010000277.1:515-1269 GCA_017885175.1 bacterium | reverse complement strand
TGTGGCTCTCGTGGCTGATGACGAGACACCACGAGTCGCCGTTCCCCGCCGGAGCGAAACGGATGATCCCCGAATCCTCACCCGGGCCGAGCACGACGTTCGGCGCGTCCGTCGGGAGGAATTCCTTGAGGACGGCGCGGCTGCTCTTGTAGCTGCAGTGCTCGCTCCACATCGTGTTGAAGATCGTGAGCTCGACGACGGTCGGGTCGCGCCCGAGAAGCTCCGTCACGCGGAGCGCCTCCCCCGTCGTGATATTGAAGCCGTGCTCCTTGAGAAGCGCGGCGATCTCGGCGTCCGATTTTCCCTGTATCGAAACGATTCCCTTGAGTGCAAGGCCCATACGCTAATTCCTTCTCCCGAGCGTCCGTTTGAAGATGAAATCTATTTTTCTGAAATGCGCGTCGAGGTCGAAGAGCGCGTCGAGGTCCCCCTTCGGGAACCGCGTGCGCAGCCGCGCGTCCGCGGCGAGAAGATCGCGGAAGCTCGCGCCCGTGCGCCTCGCCTCCATCGCGGCGCCCTGCACGATCGCGTACGCCGCCTCGCGCGAGAATCCGTTCTCGACGAGGAAGAGAAGCACGTGCTCCGAGAAAACGAGCCCTCCCGTGCGGTCGAGATTCGCGCGCATCGTCTTCTTGTTCACGCGCACGTTCTCCATGATCCACGTGAACTTCTCGAGCATGTACGCGGCGAGCATCGTCGAATCGGGAATGATCACGCGCTCGACCGACGAATGGCTGATGTCGCGCTCGTGCCA
>JAFNGP010000277.1:0-496 GCA_017885175.1 bacterium | reverse complement strand
GCATCGCGCTCGAACCTTTCTGCCCGCGGGTGAAGGGCTCCTCGGCCTCCGCGATCTCGCTGCGCTGGAGCGCGCGGATCTCGGTCGCCATCTTCTCGAGGGAGGCGCCGATCACGGCGATCGCGGCCATGTACGCCGCGTGCCGGTCGCGCTGGATGATCTGGGTCGTGACCTTCGCGGTCTCGAGGCCGAGCTTCCGCATGACGAATCGCTCGACGCGGTAGTCGATGTGCGTCTGCGTGCCCACGGCGCCCGTCATCTTGCCGACGCGCACCTCCTCGATCGCCCGNNGCCCCGTCTCCTCGTACCAGACGAGAATCTTGAGCCCGAAGGTGATCGGCTCGGCGTGCATGCCGTGCGTTCTCCCCACCATCGGCGTGCGGCGGTACCGAACCGCCTGCCTGCGCAGCACGCGCCGCAGTTTCACGAGCCGCGCGAGGATCTCCCGCCCGGCCGCGGTCATCTGGCACGCGAGCGCCGTATCGAGGAGATCGGA
>JAFNGP010000276.1:245-4716 GCA_017885175.1 bacterium | reverse complement strand
GCGTTGCAGATGACGTACTTCGGCTCGCCCTTCGCCTTGCGGGTCGAATCCCACTTCCACCCGGTCGGGAAACCGCCGCCGCCCCTCCCGCGCAGGTTCGCCTTGATGATCTCTTCGACCACTCCTTCGGGCTTCATGCCGGCAAGCGCCTTCGCGAGCGCGGAATAGCCGCCTATCGCGAGGTAATCGTCGATGTTCGCCGGATCGATCTGCCCGTTCATCCCGAATATGAGCCGCGTCTGCTTCTTATAGAACGGGACCTCGTGCTCGAAGAGAATCTTCTCCTTCGTGACGGGATCCCGGTAGACGAGCCGGTCGATGATCTCGTCCTTGAGGACGGTCTTCGCGATGATCTCGGCCGCGTCGTCGAGCTTCACGCGCTGATAGAAGATCCCCTTCGGGTGAATGACGACGAGGGGGCCGCGCTCGCAGAATCCGTGGCAGCCGCTCGTTCGCACGTCGATCNNGAGCGGAAGTTGTCGATGAGCTTCTGCGTGCCGTACGCGAGGCAGCCGGTGCCCGCGCAGATTACTATGCACGGCTTCTTCGGATCGCGCCCCTTCCGAAGCGCGTCCTGCAGGCCCGCGAGCTCTTTCGCCGATCTAAGCTTCTTCATCAATCTCAACTTTCGCGCCGATGCTCCTCAGCACTTTGCTCGTCTTCGCTATCGTCATCTGCCCGTGATACTCGTCGTTCAGAACGAGGATGGGGCCGAGCGCGCAGGCGCCGAGGCAGTTCACCGTCTCGAAGCTGAACTCGAGGTCCTTCGACGTCTCTCCCGGTTTGATTCCGAGCGTCCGTTCGACGTGATCGGAAATCTGCGGGGCGCCGCGCACGTGGCACGCCGTTCCCACGCAGAGGCTCAGACGGTACTTTCCCTTCGGCGTGAGGCTGAACGCGCGATAGAAGGTCGCCAGATGATAGACGAGGCTTTGCGAAACGCCGAGATTCGCGCACAGCGCGTCGAGCGCCTCGCGCGGAAGATAGTTGAACTCGCGCTGGATATCCTGGAGGATGGGTATGATGAAGCTCTTGTCGCTTCCGTATTTCCCGATTATCGCTTTTACTTTTTCTTCCATCGCCGCGCCTCAGGGCATCGATGCCTTCGCTTGAAGCCTTTCGTATTCCTTCTTCACCCGCGCCTGGATCTCGGCCGTCAGCTCGGGCGTGAGGTGCCTGAATCTTCCCTGCGGTTTCAGGTACTCCTCGACGGGCCGAAGCTCCGGAACCTCGACGTTGATCTTGTAGCGCCCCTTCTCGAACTCGTAGAGCGGGAAGACGCCCGTCTCCACGGCGAGCCTTCCGATCCATATCGCCTTTTCGCTCGGAAGCCCCCATCCGGTCGNNCGCATGAGATCGAACGGGTAGCTCGAGCACGCCGTCGCGACGTAGGGGATATTGTGCGCCACGGCGATCTCGGCCATGTTCTTCTTCCACGTTACCTGCCCCGGCTTCACCTTTCCCGAGGGGGACGTCGTCGTCGATGCGCCGAAGGGCGTCGCCGACGATCTCTGGACGCCGGTGTTCATGTAGGCCNNGCCTCGTTGTCGTAGCAGACGTAGATGAACTTGTGGCCGCGCTCGAACGCCCCGGAAAGCGCCTGCAGCCCGATGTCGCTCGTCGCGCCGTCGCCGCCCATGCCGAGAAAAACGGTGCCCTTGTCGGGGAGCTTTCCCTTGCGGACGAGCGCTTTCGTGCCCGCCTCCGCCCCGGTGATGACCGCCGCCGCGTTCTCGAAGGCGACGTGGATCCAGGGCACGTTCCAGTTCGTGAAGGGGAACGGCGAGGAGACGATCTCCATGCAGCCGGTCGCGCTGCCAACGATGACGTTCGAGCCGAGCGCCTTCGCGACGAGCCTCACGGCGAGCGCCTCGGCGCAGCCCTGGCACGCGCGGTGCCCCGGCGCGAAGTATTCGCGCTTCGTCACGAGCCGGGACGCATAGACGTTGAGCGATTCCATTATTCCCTGACTCCGTAAAGGATATAGTCCTCTTCCCTGATGGCTTTTCCGCCCTTCAGGAGCTCTCCGGTTTTCGCGTACATCTTCATGAAATCATCCGGCGTCACGTCGCGCCCCGCGAATCCGCAGAGAAAGTTCGCGATGGCCGGCATGCTCTTTTCGCCGTAGAGGGCCGCGCGGATCTCGCTCGCCACGGGGCCGCCGGGGCCGCCGTACGAGATCGCGCGGTCGATGACGATGAGGTTCTTGACGCCCTTGACCGCCTCGCGTATCTCGTCGAACGGGAACGGCCTCCACAGGCGGAGCTTGATCTGGCCGACCGGCTTCCCTTGCTCGCGCAGCCTGTCGATCGCGATGGAGGCCGTCTCGCTGAAGCTCCCCATCGTGAGGAAGGCGGTATCGGCGCCCTCGAGCTTGTAGGTTTCGACCGGCGCGTACGACCTCCCGACGGCCTGCGCCATTTCGCTCCAGGCTCTCATGATATGCGGTTTCGAGGCGAGGAGCGCCTCGTTCTGGCTCTTCTTCGCCTCGGAGAATATGCCCGGCATGCCGAACGCGCCCATCGTGACCGGCCGGTCCGGATGCAGCACGTTCACCGGCTTGAAATCGGGGAGATAGCTCTTGACCTGCTCCTCGTCCCAGTACTCGACCGACTCGATCATGTGCGTGACGATGAACCCGTCGATATTGATCATCACGGGAAGGGATACGTTCCGATCCTCCGCGACGCGGAACGCGAAGAAAACGTGATCGAACAGCTCCTGTCCGTTGTCGGCGAAAACCTGTATCCAGCCGCAATCGCGTACCGACATGACGTCGGTGTGGTCGTTCCATATGCTGAGGGGGCCCGAGAGGGAGCGGTTCGCGAGAATCATGACGACGGGAAGGCGCATGCTCGCCGCGATGAAGACGATCTCGTTCATGAGGGCGAGGCCCTGCGCGCTCGTGCAGGTGAACGTGCGGGCGCCGACCGCGACGGAGCCGCAGCAGACGCTCATCGCCGAATGCTCGGATTCGACCGGAATGAACTCGGCGTCGAGCTCGCCGTCCGCGACGAGCTCGGCGAGGTGCTCCACGATGTGGGTCTGCGGGGTGATGGGATACGCGGCGACGACGTCGACGTTCGCCATCCTGATCGCGTCGGCGGCGGCGATGGAGTTCTCTATGCCGATGCGCTTGCCCATCACTCGGTCTCCTCCACCATTTTGATGCATCCCGTGATGCACTCCTGCATGCAGATGCCGCAGCCCTTGCAGTAATAGAGGTCGGCCTCGAAGTATCCTTCCTCGTTCTTGTGAACCGCGGCGTCGGGGCAGTAGATGAAACAAACGCCGCACTTGACGCATTTCGCGTGATCCCAGACGGGCCGGATGGATCTCCAGTCGCCGCAGCGGTACTGGGAGGCGTTCCCCGGCTGACTCACCACGCAGCCCGGCTCGATGTCCTTCCACTTGAGATCGAATTCCGATTTCGGAACGGCTTTCGGCACGACGCGCTTCTCCTTCAAGCGGAATCGGCGGGGGAGGCGAATGCCTCCCCGCGCGATCCCTTGGCTCTTCTCTTACTGGCGCTCCTGGAGCAGATGATCGACGACCGTCGGATCGGCCAGAGTCGTCGTATCGCCGACCTCGGTGCTGCCCGCCGCGATGACCTTGAGGATTCTCCTCATGATCTTGCCGCTCCTCGTCTTCGGGAGCGCGTCGGCGAACTGGAT
The DNA here is from genome assembly GCA_017885175.1 of bacterium. Lineage (GTDB taxonomy): Bacteria > Krumholzibacteriota > Krumholzibacteriia > Krumholzibacteriales > Krumholzibacteriaceae > SSS58A. Next base: position 1,042 of record JAFNGP010000276.1, on the reverse strand, counting down.
CTTGTCCGGCTTCGCGATCGGCCCGATCATCTTGCTGACGTGGTTGCGGAGCTCTTCCTTGAGCTTGTCCGATTTATCGAAGCCGCCGGTCAGGGTGACGAAGGCGTAGAGCCCCTCCCCCTTGATCTCGTGCGGCATCGACACGACCGCCGCCTCGGCGACCGACTCGTGGCTGACGAGCGCGCTTTCGACTTCCATCGTCCCGATCCGGTGACCGGAGACGTTGATCACGTCGTCGACGCGGCCCATGAGCCAGAAGTATCCGTCCTCGTCCTGCCGGGCACCGTCGCCCGTGAAGTAGACGCCTTTGAAGCGGCTGTAGTACGCGTCGGCGTAGCGCTTGTCGTCCCCCCAGATCGTGCGGAGCTGCCCGGGCCACGGCTTCTTGATGACGAGGTAGCCGCCTTCGTTGCGCTCGCAGGGCTTCCCGTCCTCGCGAACGACCTCCGGGAAGATTCCCGGGAAGGGCAGCGTCGCCGAACCCGGCTTCAGCGGGAAGGCGCCCGGGAGCGGCGTGATGAGAATGCCGCCCGTCTCNNTGATCGGCTCGCCGACCGAGCCGAGTAGCCTCAGGCTCGAAAGGTCGTTCTTCGCCGGCCACTCCTCGCCGTCGCGCGCGATGGCGCGGATGGCGGTCGGAGCGGTGTAGAATATGTTGACCTTGTACTTCGCGACGACGTTCCAGAAGCGGTCGGGATTCGGGTAGCTGGGAACGCCCTCGAACATGACCGTCGTGGCCCCGTTGGCCAACGGGCCGTACACGATGTATGAATGCCCCGTGATCCAGCCGATGTCGG
>JAFNGP010000276.1:0-216 GCA_017885175.1 bacterium | reverse complement strand
GGCTTGCCCGTGGTGCCGCTCGTGTAGAGGATGAACGAGATGTCCTCGGCGTCGACATGTTCCGGTTCGCACGTGTCCGCGGCCTTCGCCATCTCTTCGTGCCACCAGACATCCTTGCCCTTGTTCATCGCGACGTCGAGACCGGTCCGCTTCACGACGATGACCTTCTCGATCGTCGGGCAATCGCCGAGAACCGAGTCGGCGCCGGTCTTCAGG
>JAFNGP010000275.1 GCA_017885175.1 bacterium | reverse complement strand
ATGACGCAGGACGTCGGCGCGGGCCCGTACGCCTGCCCCTACCGGTGGCGCCCCATGACGTGGAAGGTCGATACGGTCGCATACGTGCACGAGCGGGCGACCTCGACCCAGCAGACGGGATTCTCGTTCGTCGCGCAGATGCGCTCGTGGCTCCCCGGCCCGATCGGAGGAGTGCTCTGGTTCGGCCTCGACGACACCTACAGCACGGTCTACAATCCCATATACTGCGGGATCACGCGGGTGCCCGAGTCGTACGCGGTCGGCGTGGCCGATCTCTATCATTTTTCGTGGAACTCGGCCTTCTGGGTCTTCAACTGGGTCGCCAATTACGCATACACCCGCTACGTCGACATTATCAAGGACGTCCAGGTCGTGCAGCGCGATCTCGAGGGCTCGTTCCTCGCCGCGCAGCCGGGCGTGGACGCGGCCGCGATGGCTCTGTATCGGGAGTCCCCCGCTCTCGCCGCCGATTATCTCACGACGTATTCGTGCACGACGGCGCAGAACACCGTCGCCCGGTGGCGCACGCTCGGCGAGGAGCTCTTCGTGAAATACATGGACGGAAACGTCAAGAGCGAACTCGGCGAGGTGCTGCATCCCGCCTACCCCGATTCGTGGTACCGGCGGATCGCCGCCGAGAGGGGCGAGATACTCAAGGAGCGTCCGATCGAGAAGAAGAAGTAGAACGGCCCCGGAACGTTCAGGCCTGAACACGGCGAAGCCCCCTCCGAAGATTCGGAGGGGGCTTCGCGTTTCATTGATGCCCACTGCTCCGGGCACCGCGGATCGCGGCGTCCGGCCGATCAGGGATTCGTCCCGAGCGCCTTCTCGATGCTTCCTGCGAGCTTGTCGCCTCGCAGATCCTCGCCCCAAGCCGCGATCGAGCCGTCGCGTCCCACGAGGAAGGGCGCCGGGATGCTGCCGACGAAGTATCGCTTCACGAGCTCCGTGTCCCAACCCTTCTCGTCGTACATGTGACGCCAGGTCATCCCGAGAGCGGCGACCGAGTCGCGGTACGCCGCTTTCGTCAACCGGTCGGGAAAATCGAGCGATATCGACAGGATCTCCAATCCCCTCGGATGATATTCGCCGTACGCCTTGACGAGCCCGGGCAGCTCCGCGCGGCAGGGAGAACACCAGGTGGCCCAGAAATCAAGGAGGAGCACCTTGCCGCGGTACTCCGCGAGCGAGACTCTCTTGCCTTCGAGGTCCGTCCCGTCGATCTCGATCGGCCAAAGAACCGCGGCGGCGCCGTTCTCGAGACGCGTCGAGAGCACCCGGTGAACGCGCTCGTTTGCGGGGAACCGCTCGGCGACGGCGCGCAGCGCCGGTCCGAATCCGCTCTTGTCGGCGCCCGGCGCCGCATACGCGTTGATGACCAGGGCCGCCTGCGCGCCGGGGTAGAATTCCGATCCGTCGGCTATTTTCGAAAGATAGGTTTCCGCCTGTTTGAAAGCCTCCGCCCGGCGGGCATCATCCTTCGCGTATTTCAGCGACAGGGCCGTGCCGGCGGAATAGTTGGCCTCGTCCGCGCCCGCCGCGGCCGGCGCGCCCTTCAAATAGGAGTCCGCTTCTCGCAGAACGAGATCGGTCACCGAGCCCCACCCCGGCGAGTACGGAGACTGGAGACGCATCGAGGTCCGAACCCGCTCGAGGCCGTAGTCGAATGAAGGATCCCCCGATTTCAACGCCTTGAGGTCGACGAGGTACCGCCCGGCGGCGGCTGCCTGCTCAGAGAGGTACTGCGAAGCGGTCCAGAACTCGCGGTGCTTGCCGCGTATCCGGTTCTGTCCTTTCATCCACGCCTCGAGCGAGGCGACGCTCGTGAAGGTGTCGGCCGGTCCGGTATACTCCGGAAGCCCCGCCGCGAGTGGCGCCGTGCCCTTTTCGAAATTGGCGCGGGCCCGCTCGACGAGACCCTTCATGCGCGGATCGTCCTGGAGCGGCTTGAAATCGGGATCCTCCGAGAGCGCCTCGGGCATATCCATGCCGCCGTCGACGAGACGGGTGAGCGAGCGGAACGCCTCGTCCGTCTTCCCCATGCGCGCATAGGCGCACGCCGCGTTGTATTCCTGAAGCAGGACTCCCGGCATGAGCTTCGCCGCCTCGGCGAATTTAGCCGTAGCACCCGCGAGATCCTTCGCGTCGAGGAGCTCGTACCCTTTTTCCGTGAGCTCCTCCGCCTTCGCGAGAATCGAGTCGGCGAAATACTTCGGCCCGGCCGTCTTTGCAGATTGTTTCCTGGAGCAGGAGCCCGATGCGAGAAGCGCCGCCAGCGCGCATGCGCCGACGATCGAGAAGCGGAAGAAACGTTTCATGGCTTTCCTTTCTGCGAATGGCGTCCTCCGAAGATTCGGAGGGGGTTTCGCATAGGGGGACGATGTCTCGCAGGTCGCAAGAACACTGCAAAAGCTATTCGGCAATCTGCTATGGCGCCCAATGTTGTACCGGCAAAAAAACCCATCCCATCAAGGCAACGCATTTTCCATCGGGAGCGCCGAGCCAATTTGTCTCTACGTCGCATGCGGGAAGCTTGTCTTCGTCGCAGTCGTTAGAGCTGCTGGAAGCATATCCTGAATAGGTACGTCCCGTTAGATACATGTTATCTTCCATACGCTGTATCGCATCTATGCGCACGTATGGAGCAGGCATCGATACGGCTCCGACATGCACCAAGATCAGCAAATATTCATAATCGCCCTCGAATTCATAAATGGAGTCTGCCGCGGCTTCAATCGTTCCCCTCTTCACGAATCCATAGTCCGTCGGCGAGGTGATTATCGTCCAAATAGCGTTCTCGTCGGGCACGGGTCCACTATAGACTTCCCCGGTGGTCGTGCTTCCGGCGGCCACATATACTCTCACGCCTTTCGGACCCGCTGCATCGTCCTTCGGCGCGACGGTTTCCTCATCACGGCAATTGACGAGCAGCATCGATACGATACCAAGGCACAGAAGCGTTCTCGATTGCGTCACTGCATGCACCTCATCATACTGAGTTTTGAATGTGACAAGAAGCTGCTTTTTGCTCGAGAAAAGATAGGAAGAATGCCGATGCTTGTCAATGGAAGATCGGTCCGAAAACGAAGCCCCCGCCGCCCTGCGAAGGGGGCTTTTCCGTTGACACCGCCCCCGGCTGAATTTATAATCCATTCCCTATTGTCTCTCGAATCAACTGCGTATGAAGAAAGGGCATGCATGCTGAATTACGATCTCACCGAGGAGCAGCAGATACTNNCTCCCTCGATCTCGTGAAGAAGATGTCGGAGCTCGGCCTTTTCGGCATGTTCGTCTCCGAGGAGTACGGCGGGAGCAACGTCGGCTACGTCGCCTACGTCATCGCCGTCGAGGAGCTCGCGCGCGTGGACGGCTCTGCCGCGGCGACCGTGGCGGCGGCGAACTCGCTCGGCATCGGACCCATCTTCTATTTCGGAAACGACGAGCAGAGGCGCGAATGGCTCCCGCGGCTCTGCCGCGGCGAGATCCTCTCTTCCTTCGGGCTCACGGAGCCCAACGCCGGAAGCGACGCGGGAGGAAGCCAGACGAACGCCGTGCTCAAGAACGGCGAATGGATCATCAACGGGAGCAAGATTTTCATCACGAACTCATCATCTTCCATTTCCGAGATCATCATCGTCCAGGCGAAGACGGGGGA
>JAFNGP010000274.1:6657-6825 GCA_017885175.1 bacterium | reverse complement strand
GCGATCCGGAGGCTCTGTGCCGGCAACAGCGAAAATGCTGAGCCGCCGCCGCGGGCCGTCGACTCCGCCGCGTTGGATCATGGAAAGGAGTCCGATCAATGGCCGCCGAAGCGTGTGTTACCAAGAAGCCGAAAGGCTTGAGTTTTTTCGAGCGTAATCTCACCGCCT
>JAFNGP010000274.1:6308-6560 GCA_017885175.1 bacterium | reverse complement strand
TTCGCCGAAGTGCTGAAGGCGGGAAAGAGTGCGAAGCCGGTTGGCCTCACGCTTTTCGTGAACTGGGCGATCAAGCCCTTCACGATGTACGCGATCGCCGTCTTCTTTCTCGGGTTCGTGTTTCGGGGCCTCATCGGCGCCGAGGCGATCGACCTCGTGAAGATGCCGTTCGGCCTCGACCTTCCGGTCGGCGCGACGCACGGAGTCGGCACCGTCGTTCTCTCGGACGGCGTGAAGATGCTGCAGGTCCCC
>JAFNGP010000274.1:0-6273 GCA_017885175.1 bacterium | reverse complement strand
AACGACGGGCACACGCTCGTGATGGTCGCCATCAATTCGCTCACCATGCTGTTTCTCTACGGGCCGCTCGGGGGATTTCTTCTCGGCGTCGGCCGGCTGCCCGTTCCCTGGCAGGCGCTGCTGCTTTCCATCGCGATTTACGTCGCGCTGCCTCTCGTGGCCGGGTACCTCTCGCGGAAATGGATAATCCGCGCGCGGGGCGAGACCTGGTTCAACGAGGAGTTTCTCCACGTGCTCACGCCGATCACGATCGTCGCTCTCCTCGCGACGCTGGTTCTGCTCTTCTCGTTCAAGGGGGAAGTCATCGTTTCCAATCCGCTGACGATCCTCTGGATCGCTATTCCGCTCTTCATCCAGACCAACCTGATCTTCTGGATCGGCTATCTGCTGTCGAAGCCGCTGAAGCTGACCTACGAGGACGCCGCGCCCTCGGCGATGATCGGGGCGTCGAATCATTTCGAGGTCGCGATTGCGACCTCGACGATGCTGTTCGGCATCTCGTCGGGGGCGGCCCTGGCCACGGTCGTCGGCGTGCTGATCGAGGTGCCGGTGATGCTGATGCTGGTGAAGATATGTCTCAGAACGCGTCACTGGTTCCCGGCGGAGAAATCCCGGGCGTCATGAGCGCTTCTCGATCTGCCTGATGAGATCGCTGAAGATGAAATGGTGAAACGGGAGGAAGATGTACCAGTAGAGCCTCCCGAAAAAGCTCTCCGTATAGTAGTGCGCGACGACCCAGAGCCTGTTCCGGTCGCCTTCCGGATCGATCTTGAACTCGAGCCACGCTTTGCCCGGAAGCTTCATCTCGGCGCGCAGCAGAAGCCGGATATCCGGTTTCAGATCCTCGATCCGCCAGAAATCGATGACGTCCGATATCGTGAGCGTCGTCTGGCTTCTGCGGCCCCGCGACGTGCCGACGCCGAGGAGCGCCCGGTCGAGCCAGCCGCGCAGCCGCCACATCCAGTTGTGCGTGAACCAGCCCTCCTTGCCGCCGATCTTGCAGATCGACGCGAAGAGCAGCCATGAATTCTTCCGCGAGAGGATGGAGTACCGGGCCGTGTACTGCGGTCCGGGGGCGAGCTCGTGCAGCTTGATCGCGAGCTCGTGGGCGGGGGGATACGCGCTGAACCAGCTCGTGCGCACGTTGTCCTGCTCCTCCCGCGTGAGCGCGCCGACGATCGCCTCGCGATAGTGGAGAGGCTCGAACGGCAGAAATCCCTTAATGGATTCGTCATGGCAGATGACCTCGTTCTTGATCCCTTCCATGAGGCTCCCCGTGATGGCGGCAGGGATCGGCGTGAGAAAGCTCGCGTAATACGAGTAGAAGCCGAGGTTCGCGAAGGGCACGAACAGAAAAACGCGTTTCTGGTGGCGTACCTCGGCGAGCGTCTTCATCATGTCCGCGTAGGTGAGGACGTCGCTGCCGCCGATGTCGAACGAACGTCCCGCCGTTTCGGGAATCTCGAGGACGCCGACGAGATACTTGATCACGTCGCGGACGGCGATCGGCTGGCATTTGTTGAGCGCCCACTTCGGTATGGGCACGAGGGGAAGCCGGTTCACGAGGTGCTTGATGATCTCGTACGACGCGCTTCCCGAGCCGATTATGATCGCCGCGCGCAGGATCGTCACGGGGACTTCGCCGAGCCGGAGCTCTTCCGCCACCCTGATGCGGTTGCGCAGATGCGAGGAGAGCTTCGTGCGCATGTCGCCGAGGGCGCCGAGATAGATGATCCGTTTCACTCCTTTCGCCTGCGCGGCGATGCGGAAATTGATCGCCGCCTGGAGGTCCGCGGCCTCGAAATCCTTCCGGCCGAGGAGGAGCGAATGGATGAGGTAGTAGGCGGTGTGAACGCCGTCGAGCGCCGCCCTGAGCTGGTCGATGTCGAGGGCGTCTGCGTAAACGGGCTCGACACTGGGCCAGAGCTCATGGTATTCGGGTGATCTGCCCCGCACCATGATGCGCACGCGATAGCCCCGGGAAAGCAGCTCGGGGATAAGCCGTCCGCCGATATATCCCGACGCTCCCGTGACGAGCACGGTCCCGATCGAGGGATCGGGTTTCGAGGGAAGATCCTGAGTGTAGCGATATTCCCGCTTCGCGAGCTTGTAGAGGAGACTCTTGTTGATCGGTTCGTGCGTCATGGATGTCTGCTCCCGCGCCGTCTATGCCGGTATATCGGGGACGATGCCCATTTTCCGGTAAATCGGGTGAAGGACTTCTCTCATCGCCTTGAGCCTGCTCGCGAAGACGATTCCCCCGGCGACGCAGAAGCCGCCGCCGATGGCGAGCGTGTTCGGGGCGCCGATCCGGCTCGCGAGCGCGCCCGCGAAAAGACTTCCGAAGGGCGCCATCCCTATGAACGCCATCGTGAAGAGACTCATGACCCTTCCCCGCTTGTCGTCGTCGACGACGGTTTGAATTATCGTGTTGCTGCAGGCCATCTGCGCCATCATCCCGAGCCCCGCGACGAACACGAGTACCATCGACAACCATACTGCGTGCGAGAGCGAAAAGGCGATGAGGCCGGCGCCGAAAACGATCGCGGCGGCCGTTATGATCCGTCCGAAACCGCGAATGCTTTTCCGCGTGGCGAGATAGACCGTGCCGACGAGCGCGCCGAGCCCGGAGGCGCCCATGAGAAAGCCGAGCGTATGCGCGCCGCCTCCGAGAACGTCTTTCGCGAAAACCGGCATGAGAATGTAGTACGGCATTCCCATCAGGCTGATGAAGGCGAGGAGGAGGAGAATGTCGCGCACGGGCGCGAAGCCCGCGACGTACGCGAAGCCCTCTTTGAGCCCGTCGATCATGCGGCCGTTCGCCGGCCGCGCGGGGGCCGGCGCGACGCGCATCGCGAGCAGAGCCGCGATCACGGCGACGTAGCTGATCGCGTTCACGAGAAAGCAGATCCCCTCGCCGAAGGCGCCGATGAGAACGCCCGCGATCGACGGCCCGAGGAGGCGCGTGGCGGTCACCATCGCCGAGTTGAGCGCGATCGCGTTCGCGAGATCCTCCTTGCGCTCGATCATCTGGATTATGAACGACTGACGCACCGGCATGTCGAGGGCGTTGATGGCGCCGAGAATGACGGCGAGCGCGATGAGGTGCCAGACCTGGGCGGTTCCCGTCAGGACGAGGATCGCGAGAGTCGCCGCCTGAAGCAGCGCGAGCGCCTGCGTGACGACGATGGTGCGGTGGCGGTTCCATCGATCGGCGAGAACTCCGGTGAAAGGGGCGAGCAGAAAAGTCGGGATCTGGCCGGCGAAACCGACGACGCCGAGGAGGAACGCGGAGTGCGTCAGGCGATAGACGAGCCAGATCATCGCGATCTGCTGCATCCACGTGCCGATGAGGGAAATGCTCTGCCCGGCGAAAAAAAGGCGATAGTTGCGGGATCCGAGCGCGCGGAAGGCGAAGGCGATCCCCAACGTTTTCATCGGTTCCATAGGGGACACATTATAGGAAACATTTTGTCCGTCATAGTGTATAATTCGACAGGTAAAATGCGGAATAGCGCAGACGGGATCGGGGAGGACGATGATCGTCAGGAAAATCTTCGTGATTGCGCTCGGTGCGGCCGCGTTCCTTGCCCTCGCGTGCGCGGGATGCGACAAAGGGGGCGGCGAAAACGCGGCGTTCGAGAGGCTGGCCAAGCGGTATTTCCGGGATAGTTTCCGGACAAATCCCGCGTTCGCCACGTGGGCCGGGGAGCACCGGTACGATCACGATCTGGACGACGTGAGCCGCAAAGCGATCGACGCCAGGCTCGCGGGCGCGAAGTCGTATCTGGCCGCGATCGAAAGCGTCGAAGCGGACAAGCTCTCGCCGGATAATCGCATCGACGCGGAGATACTCGCGAACAAACTCAGGCTCGATATTCTGCTCTACGAGGATATGCGGGCGTTCGAGACGAATCCGATGCTCTACACGGACCTCCTCGGCAATTCGATCTACTATTTGATCGCGAGGGATTTCGCGCCGCTCGATGAACGGCTCGACGCGGCCGCCGACCGTCTTGTGAAATTCCCGTTGGCGGTGGAACAGGCGATGGCGAACCTGTCCAATCCGCCGAAGCCGTACACCGAGATGGCGATCAGCCAGAATCGCGGCCTGATCGCGCTCGTCGAGCGGGATCTGCTGCGGGAAGCGGAAAAGGCGCCGGGCAAGAAAAAGAAGATCGAGAAAGCGGCGAATGTCGCGCTCGACGCGCTCCATACGTTCCAGATTTTTCTCGAAAAGGATCTTCTGGACCGCTCGCTCGGGGATTACCGGCTCGGCGACGCGGTCTATCGCCGTCTGAGCGACGGCCTGCTCCAATCGGACATGTCCCCGGAGCAGATCGTCGCGGCCGCGTACGCCGAGATCGACCGCGTGCACGGCGAGATGTACGAGCTTGCGGCGCCCTTGTTCGCGGAGATGACGGGCGCCGGACCGCCCGCGAATCCGGACCGGGCGCAGCGCACGGCGATCGTTCGACGGGTGCTCGACGAGATCGCGAAGGATCATCCGAAACCGGCGGAGCTTCTCGACGCGTGCACGGCGGCGTACGCGGAGGCCGCGGCGTTCGTGCGCGAGCGGGACATTCTCACGATTCCCGACGCGCCCATCGAGATCATCTGGACGCCCGAATACTCGCGCGGTCTCTCCATCGTGGCGCTCGAAGCCCCGGGACCGCTCGACCGGGGGATGAAGTACCGCTTCGTCGTATCGCCGGTTCCGGAGGATTACGATCAGCAGGAGATGGATTCGTACCTTCGTGAGTACAACAACGAGATGATCAGGCTGGTGGCGATCCACGAGGCGATGCCCGGGCATTACGTGCAATTCGCCTATGCGAACCGGAATCCGTCGATGGTGCGGAGCGTCTGCCTCGGCAGCGCTTTTGCCGAGGGCTGGGGAGTGTACTGCATGGAGCTCATGAACGAGCTCGGATTCCGGGGGGGCGACGCGCGGCTCGTTCTCACGTGGAAGAAATTCTATCTCCGCGTCCTCGTGAACGCGATCATCGATTCGGGGATGCACCGGGAAGGGATGACGGAGAGCGAGGCCGTGCGCCTCATGACCGGAGACGGATTCCAGGAGGAGTCGGAGGCGGCGATCAAGTGGCGCCGCGCGATGATCAACCCGGGATACCTTTCAACCTACTTCCTCGGATACCTGGAGATCCGCCAGCTGAGGCTGGAAGCCGAGGAACGTTTGGGCGACCGGTTCATGCTCAAGGGGTTTCACGAGAAGCTCCTGCGCCAGGGAGCTCTTCCCCCGCGCCTCGCCCGGGAAGCCTTGTTCCGGGAATAGATCGATCGCCGCCCGGGTCTCCTATAATTCCGTAACTCCTCGAACCCCCGGGCTCGCCGAGAGCTTCTCGACGAGCTCGCGGTGTTTTTCGTGCGACGCCGCGTACTCGTAGGTGGCTCGCCAGATATCGCCGCTTCTGATGATCTCGAGCGCCTCGCTCGAAAGCCCCATCGCCGCAAAGAGGGCCATCACGTCCCTGATGATCCCTTCGCCGCGCTCGATGGTGATCTGCACGACGTGATACGAACGCTTGGTTTCGAGCTTGTTTTCGACGTAGCCGATGACGATGAGCGTGATCGTGATGAGGAGAGCGACGATCGCCGAGAGGAGGATATATCCCGCGCCGATCGCGAGGCCGAGCGCCGAGAGCGCCCATATCGTCGCCGCGGTCGTAAGCCCAACGACGTGGAAGCGCGACCGTATGATCGTGCCCGCGCCGAGAAAGCCGATGCCCGTGACGACTTGCGCGGCGATGCGGCCCGGGTCAGAGGTCGTCGGGGCCATGCGGGCGACCTCGATCGAGAGTATCATGATGAGGCACGAGCCGACGCAGATGAGCATGTTCGTGCGCATCCCCGCCGGCTTGCCCTTGAACTCGCGCTCGAGCCCGATCGCGCCTCCGATGAGGAGGGCGATAACGAGGCGCATCACGTATTCAGAAAGCGGTTCGGTCATTTCGGCACCACCTCGGTCCATTTTAGAGAGATGCAATACTCGGCGAATAGTGGTATCATCCGCGAGTCTATTTTGCCGGGCTCGCCGGACACAAGAGAAAAAAGAGCGGAACGCACATGAATGCGAACGATATACTCAAGGCGTTTCAACCCAAGGGTGATCCGGCGCGCGTCCGGATCCGCGTGACGGGGCGCGTACAGGGAGTGGGATTCCGTCCGAGCGTGTACCGCGTCGCGACGCGGACCGGGGTCGGAGGATGGGTTCGGAATACGCGGCTCGGCGTCGTCATCGAGGTCGAGGGA
>JAFNGP010000273.1:10355-10551 GCA_017885175.1 bacterium | reverse complement strand
ATTGCGTGTCTTCGGGCCGTATTGAAGAGAGTTTTCAATTGTTGACACCCGGCATCCCCTTTTCTATACTTCCCTAATATCCCTCAGTCGCGCGATCTCAACCGATATTCCGAGCCGGCCCTTCTAGGAGGAGCTTTGAAAGAGATAGTTCAAAAGATTCTGGAGACCGAGAAAGAGGTCCGCGAGAGCATCGAGA
>JAFNGP010000273.1:3013-10241 GCA_017885175.1 bacterium | reverse complement strand
CCCGGTCCGGCGCTCGTCCGATAGAGGTGCCATGATACTCGGACCCGTCAGCAAGTACTCTCTCGTCAACGCGAGGATCAGGTCGAGGCTTTCGTCGCTTCTGGCTCCCGAGGCGATCGTCCGATGCGCGGATGCGCGCGACCTCCCGGAGTTCTACGCGGCCCTCGGGGGGACGCTGTACGAGCGCATTCTCGCGAAGCCCGAAGTGGCGCTCGACCCGCGGGTCGCCGAGCGGCTGTTCGTGGAGCAGGAGGTGCAGTGGCACGCCGAGCTCCTCAAGGATCTGCGCGAACCCGAGCACGCGCTCATCGCGACCCTCCTCGAAAAGTACGAAATGGAGAATCTGAAGGCCGCGCTGCGGATACGCGAAGGGGACCGGGGGAAAGACGATCTCAAGTACATCATCCGCAAACAGCTTCCCCACGCGCTTCCGTACCAGTCGATCGCCGAGGCCCGGACGCTCGACGACGTGCTCGCGTACCTCGTCGCGACGCCGTACCTCCTGCCGGTGCGGAGCAGCCTCGACGATTACAAGCAGAGGGGAACGCTTTTTCCCGTGGAGATCGCCCTCGAGCTCGATTTCTACCGGCGCATCAAGGCGAAGGTCGACGCGCTCGGGAGGGCCGATCGGCCGATCGCGCGGAGGCTCGTCGGCCTCGAGATCGACATCAAGAACATAAGCTGGCTCATACGCCTCAAATTCTACTACGGCATTCCGACCGGCGATCTCGTCGATTACAACATCCCCGGCGGATACCGGCTCACGAGCGACCGGATCCGGCACGCGTTCGCCGCCGATTCCGTCAAGGACGTTCTCGGGCTGGTGCTCGAGCGCTCCTTCAAGCCGGCGGCCGAGATCATGAAGCGGGAGGAGGATCTCGGCAAGCTCTACCTCCTCGAGATCATCCTCTGGAACTACCTGATCAACGAGGCGAAGAAAACGTTCGGCGGATTTCCGTTCACGATCGGAACGGTTCTCTCGTACATGATTCTCAAGCGCACCGAGATACGAAACCTCATCACGATACTGAACGGGAAAGTCCTGAAGCTCGACAAGGCCGACATCGAGAGCCACCTGCGGGCGGCGTTCTGAAGGATGGGGCAATGTTTCTGCCCGAGCGGATGCATCAGATCAACGTGCTCGTCTTCGAGACCGAGCTCGACGCGGTCGCGAGCGCGATCGTGCGGCTCGGCATCCTCCATCTCGTGCGGCTCGACGACCAGGAGCCGTGGGCCGACAGCCTTCGAAACTACGAAGCCTCGGAAATCCACGCCAAGATCGACGCCATCCGGAACCGGATCGCGTTCGTCATGCGGGACCTCGGGATCGACGACTCCGCGCTCGGTCCGGGGGAGGACATCCCCGACGTCACGATGGGGGACATCTCCGCGATAGATAAGGAACTCGCCGCCATCGAAGCCGCGCTCCGGGATCCCCTCGCGCGCCGGGCGGAGATCAGGAAAAAGCTCGAACGGATGGAGGCCATCGCGAGCGAGGTCGCGCCGTTTCTGGAGCTCGGGCTCCCGATCGGAAAGCAGCCCTATTCGTTCCTCGAGATTCATTACGGCGAGGTTCGCACCGAGAACTTCGAGATCATCCGCGAGAAGATCGCTCCGCTCGCCGCCGTCGCCTTTCCGGTCGCGAAGCGGGGCAAGAGCGATCTCATCGTCCTTATCGGACTCAAGAGCGACCGGCTGAAGCTCAAGCGCGTCCTGACCGAAGCCGCGTTCGAGGAAATCGAGATCGCGGCCGACATGAAAAAGGATCTTCCCGAGGTCACCGACGAGCTCGGCAAGCAGATCGCGGTTCTCAAGGAATCGCTCGTCGCGATCGGCGAGGAGGTCGCGGCGGTGCGCCGGGAGAATATCGCGAAGATCACCGAGTATTACCGGTCCCTGCGGGTGGCGGCGCTGCTCCTCAAGTTCAAGGGCTACATCAAGCGGACGAAGAGGACGTATATCTTTTCCGGCTGGATCCCGAGCGCCGAGCGCAGGCGGATCGAGCGGGAGATCATGAGCGCCGCGAAGGGGCGCGCGATCGTCGAGATTCACGCGCCGGAGGAAGTCGCGGGCGTCCAGGCGGGCCGCGTCAAGGTCCCCGTGCTCCTCAAGAACCCCTCGTTCTTCAAGCCCTTCGAGATGCTTCTCTCGAGCTACGGACTCCCCGATTACAAGGTGATCGATCCGACCCTTTTCATGGCGATCACGTTTCTTTTCATGTTCGGAATGATGTTCGGCGACGTCGGGCACGGATCGGTGCTCGTGGCGATGGGCTGGCTCATTCTGCGCCGCGCGAAGGACAAGGGGAGCACGATGGCGCTCTTCGGCAAGCTCGGGATGTACTGCGGCGCGTCTTCGATCGTCTTCGGCTTTCTCTTCGGAAGCCTCTTCGGCCTCGAAAAGACGCTGCCGCATCTCTGGATGAAGCCGATGGACAACGTGATGTACTTCTTCAAGGTCGCGATCTATTACGGAATCGGCGTCATCATGCTCGGCATGACGTTCAACATGATCAACGCGATCCGGACGCGGAACTTCAAGGCCCTCGTCTTCGACCACGCGGGGCTGCTCGTCGCCATCATGTACTGGGCGGGAATCGTCGCGGTCTCCGTGTTCCTCTCGAACGAGCCGGTCCCGGTGAAGCTCATCCTCTTCGCGATCGGCATTCCGGTCCTGCTCATCTTCCTCAGGGAACCGATCATGGCGGTCGTCGGGCACCGGAAGGTGCATTTCGAAGGGGGGCTCGGGATGTACATCTTCGAGTCGCTCATCGAGATCGTGGAAGTGTTCACGGGGTACCTCGCCAATACCGTGTCCTTCATCCGTGTCGCCGCGTTCTCCCTCGCCCACGTCGGCCTCTTCATCGCGGTTTTCAGTCTCGCCGAGATGGTGCACGGGGTGAGCGGCGGCGCGGTGTACGCGGGGATCATCCACGTTCTCGGGAATATCGGGATCATCGCCCTCGAGGGTCTCATCGTCTCGATACAGGCGATCCGTCTCGAGTACTACGAGTTCTTCGGCAAATTTTTCGTCAGCGGAGGCGTAGCGTACAAACCACTCGGCCTGAGCGCGCAGCTCAGCCGGGAAGAATGAAAGGAGCAGGCATGTCCGAGCAAGAATCGCGCAGAAAGCGGATGAAGAAATTCATCACGCTGTCGGCGGCGGCGGTGTTCGTCACGGTGATTCTCATATTCCTCATCAACCTCGCGAGCGCGGTGTCGGAGGTCAAGGGACAGCGGACCGGATCCGCGCAGGCCCAGAATGTGGCGGCGGTTCAGAGCGCGGCGGCCGAGCCGGCGAAGTCGAGCACGCAGTCGACGGTAACGGGATGGGGATTCCTCGCGGCGGCGCTCTCGACCGGATTCGGATGTCTCGGCGCCGGCATCGCCGTCGCGTACGTGGGATCGGCGGCGCTCGGCGTCATCGGCGAGAAGCCGGAGCTCACCGGGCGGGCGCTCATCTACGTCGGCCTCGCGGAAGGAATCGCGATCTACGGTCTCATCATCGCGATCATGATCTTGACGAGGATATGAGGCCCGATGCTGCATTTCTACGTGATAGGCGATGAGAGCACGGTGGCCGGGTTCGGGCTCGCGGGAGTCGAGGGCGAGGTCGTCGAGTCCGTGGACGAGGCCCGCGAGGCGCTCAGGAAGGCCTTCGCCGCCCCGGATATCGGGATCATCATCATAACGGAGAGGATCGCCGCGGGGATGCGCGCCGAGATGGAGGATTACGTCTTCCGGCGCACGTTTCCGCTCGTCGTCGAGATTCCCGACCGGACCGGACCGATGGAGGGGAGAGTCTCCATCCGGCAGATGATCCGTTCCGCCGTCGGCGTCAACGTATGAGGGTTCAGCGGTAACCATGCACAGGAGCGATAACATTGACTGAGATGGAATCCGTCGATCGGATCTGCGAGCAGATCAGGGGCGACGGAGCAAAAGAGGTCAGTTCGATCATCGACAAGGCGAATCGCACCGCCTCCGAGATCATCGCCAAGGCCGAGGGCGAGGCGGAGAAGGTGGGCAAACGCATCGTGGAGGAGGCCGCGGAGAAGGGGGCGCTCGCCCGGAAGCGGATGCTCTCGAGCGTGAGCCTCGAAGTGCGGCGCATCCGCCTGCGCGCTCGCGAGGAGGTCGTCACGTCGGTGATGGACAAGGTGCGGGCGGAAATCGACGCGGCTCGCAAGCGTCCCGATTATGCGAAGCTCCTCGCGGGGCTCCTCATCGAGGCGCTCCGCTCCCTCGACGGGGAGGAGTTCGTCGTTCACGCCGACCGGCGCGATCTCGCTCTGCTCGAGTCCGCCGCGTTCCCCGCCGCGCGGGAGACGATGCGCGCCGAGGGGCGGCAGGTGAAGACGATCGAAGGCGCGGCCCTTCCGGGCGCGACCGCGGGCGGCGTCCAGGTCGGCGTGCCGGGCGGAAAAGTCATATACGACAATACGTTCGAAGCGAGGATGTACCGGTTCAGAGGCGAGATCAGGGCCGCGATTTTCCGGGACATATTCTCGTCCGAGGACAAGATCGAATAGATGCCGGGGCGGGGTGGCCCGGCCGGGAGCTTGTGGCGCTAGAGGGAAAGAAAGAGGAAGCCTGCAGTGCTTGAGATCATCGGAAAAGTAGCGAAGGTCGTCGGCCCGGTCGTGCACGCGCGGGACATCGCGAACGCGAAGATGCTCGACCTCGTCGAGGTCGGCGAGGACCACCTCGTCGGCGAGATCGTGAAGCTCGATGGCGAACGGGCGGCAATCCAGGTGTACGAGGACACGACCAGCCTCGCGCCGGGATCGAACGTTTACAGCGCGGGGCTCCCCCTGTCCGCCGAGCTCGGCCCCGGGCTCCTCGGCACGATCTACGACGGGATACAGCGGCCCCTCGATGTCATCCGGGAATCCTCGGGCAGCCAGTACATTCAGAAGGGCCTGCATATCACCTCCCTCAACCGGGAGAAGAAATGGAATTTCAAGCCGCTCCTCGCCGTGGGGGCGAAGGTCGAAGGGGGCGAGATCCTCGGCAAGCTCCAGGAGACGGAGCTCATCGAGCATCGCGTCCTCGTTCCGCCCCTGGTGAAGGGGACGGTGTCGTGGGTCGCGAAGGAAGGCGGCTATACGATAGAGGACGACGTCGCGCGGATCAAGGACGCCGCCGGCGCCGAGGCCGGCGTGAAGATGTTCCATCGCTGGCCCGTGCGGAAGGCGCGCCCCACGAAGGGACGGCTTCCGCTGCGGCTTCCCCTCATCACGGGACAGCGGGTCATCGACACGCTCTTTCCCGTCGCGAAGGGGGGAGCGGTCGTCGTGCCGGGAGGATTCGGCACCGGCAAGACGATGATTCAGCACGCGCTCGCGAAATGGAGCGACGCGGATATCATCGTGTACATCGGGTGCGGCGAGCGCGGGAACGAGATGACNNGCGGCGCGCGAGGCGTCGATCTACACGGGAATCACGATCGCCGAATACTATCGCGACCAGGGCTACCACGTCGGAATCATGGCCGATTCGACCTCGCGCTGGGCGGAAGCGCTCCGCGAGCTCTCGGGCCGCATGGAGGAGATGCCCGCCGACGAGGGATTCCCCGCCTACCTTCCGACGAGACTCGCGGAGTTCTACGAGCGCGCGGGAATGGTGCAGACCCTCGGCGGCGGCGAGGGATCGATCAGCATCACGGGCGCCGTGTCGCCTCCGGGCGGCGATTTCTCGGAGCCGGTCACCCAGCACACGAAGCGGTTCGTCCGCTGCCTCTGGGCGCTCGACCGGCAGCTCGCGAACGCNNATCGCCGACTGGTGGCAGGAGCGCTCGAACGGCGAATGGATGGAGCTCAGGCAGCGGATCATGGATCTGCTCCAGCAGGAGGGAAAGCTCCAGCAGGTCGTGAAGCTCGTCGGCCCCGACGTCCTTCCCGACACGCAGCGCATCATTCTCGAGACGTGCGACATATTCAAGAACGCGTTCCTCCAGCAGAACAGCTACGACAAGGTCGACATGTACTGCACGCCGGAGAAACAGATCAAGATGCTCCGCGTGATCCTCGATTTCTACAAGCTCGGGCTCGAGAACATCAAGAAGGGCGCCAACATCCAGCAGCTCAAGAATCTCGAGGTCCATTCCGATATCATGAGGATGAAGTTCTCCGTCTCGAACGATGAGATCGGCAAGATCGACGCGATTCGGGACAAGCTCCAGAAGGCCATGCAGCAAGTGGCCGAGATGTACGAATAAGAAACGGTGAGGGTATGAAGGAAAAGAATCTCACGGAGGGGAGAGAATACGTCGGCGTCAGCCAGGTGTCCGGCCCCCTCGTCTTCGTCAAGGGCATCCATAACGTCGGCTACGGCGAGCTCGCCGAGATCGTTGATTCGAGCGGCCACGTGCGCCTCGGCACGGTGCTCGAGGCGAGCGAGGGCGCGGCGGTCATCCAGGTATTCGAGGGAACCTCGGGCCTCTCGATTCCGGAGACGCGCGTGCGCTTTCGCGGGGAGCCGCTCATGTTCGGCGTCGGGAGCGAGATTCTCGGCCGGGTGTTCAACGGACTCGGGGCGCCGATCGACGGCGGCCCGCCGCCCATGGTCGGAGAGATGATGGATATCAACGGGCTTCCGATCAACCCCACGGCGCGGCAGTACCCGCGCAAGTGCATCCAGACGGGCATCTCCGCGATCGACGGCATGAACGCGCTCGTGCGCGGGCAGAAGCTCCCGATCTTCTCCGGTTTCGGGCTCCCGCACTCGGAGCTCGCCGCGCAGATCGCCCGGCAGGCGACCGTGCTCGGCAAGGGGGAGGCGTTCGCCATCGTTTTCGCCGCGATGGGAATCACCTTCGAGGAGGCGGACTATTTCATACGCGACTTCCAGCAAACGGGAGCGATGGAGCGCGTCGTGCTCTTCATCAACCTCGCGAACGATCCGACGATCGAGCGCATCGCCACGCCCCGGACGGCGCTGACCGCCGCCGAATACCTCGCCTTCGAGCGGGGGATGCACGTGCTCGTGATCATGACCGACATGACGAACTACTGCGAGGCGCTCCGCGAGGTGTCGGTCGCCCGCAAGGAGATCCCGGGGCGCCGGGGTTACCCGGGCTACCTCTACACCGATCTCGCGACGATCTACGAGCGCGCCGGGCTTCTCAAGGGAAAGAACGAAGGGGAGCTCAGGGAAGGATCGATCACGCAGATTCCCGTGCTCTCGATGCCCGACGACGACAAGACGCATCCGATCCCCGATCTCAC
>JAFNGP010000273.1:0-2988 GCA_017885175.1 bacterium | reverse complement strand
TCCTCCTACGCCCGCAGCAAGGAGGTCGAGGAGCTCGCCGTCGTGCTCGGGGAGGCGGCCCTCACCGACTCGGACAAGGCGTTCATGGCGTTCGGCCAGGCATTCGAGAAACGGTTCATCCGGCAGGATGTTCACGAGAACCGCCCGGTCGAGCAGACGCTCGAGACCGGATGGGAGCTCTTGACCGCGATTCCGCGAACCGAGCTCAAGCGCATCAAGGACGAATTCATCAAGAAGTACATGGAGAAATATCTGCCGAAGGCCGGTGGGGAAAAGGGGAGGACGGGCGGCTTTGCGGCGGAGCCGGCGTCCGGGAAGAACTGACCGCGCGGAGCGTGTGACGTGAGAGTCAAAGTCAATCCGAACAGAATGATGCTTCTTCGCATGAGGCGCCGCCTCGAGCTCGCGCGGCGGGGGCACAAGCTGCTCAAGAACAAGCAGGAGAAGCTTATGCAGAATTTTTTCTCGCTGGTCCGCGAGACGACCGAGCTCCGCGCGCTCGTGGAGAGGGGATTCATGGAGATCGGCGAGCGCTATCTCGAGGGAAGGGCTTCGACCGGAACCCAGGCGCTCGAAGACGCGCTCGAGCTCAGCACGAAGAAGGGGACGCTCGATTTTACCGAGCGCCACGATATGAACGTCACGAGCCCGGAGTTCACCTTCGAGGTGCCCGATAAGGACCTCTCGTACCGGTTGTCGGATACTTCACCCGAGCTCGATGCGGCCTTCGAACGGCTCTTCGCGTCGTTTCCGAAGCTCCTGGACCTTGTCGGAAAAGAAAATACGCTCTTTCGCATGGCGGAGGAGCTCGAAAAGACCCGCCGCCGCGTGAACGCCCTCGAATACGTGCTCATTCCCGACCTCGAGGCGGTCATCAGGAGCATCGACGACAAGCTGGGCGAGCAGGAACGCTCCAACCAGATCCGCCTCATGAAAATCAAGGACATGGTGAAGGAGCGGAGCGAGGGTGTTTGACGAGCCCTTCCGCGCCTCGTCCCGGAACCGCAATAACTCCAAGTCAAATTTGTTGACATGCCCCGAGACGCTTTATATATTTTCAATGGATATTTACCGGACGCGCGAAAAGAATAGAGACCCACACCTTACGTTTTCTTCCGCCTCCGCTCTCTCACGAAAGCGGGAGAATAACGATCTGGGGATTGGTACTTCTTGGCAAGGAGTGGAACAAAGATGAAAGGTCGTTACGGATCGCCGGCTCTGACCTGGACGCTGGCTGTTGCCCTTGTACTCCTCTTTGTATCCTTCACGAACGCGAACGCCCAGACCGGAAGAATCACCGGAAAGGTGAGCGATTCGAAATCGGGAGAACCGCTCGCGTTCGCGAACGTGGTGATCGTCGGGACGAATCCGCTCCTCGGCGCCATGACGCTGAACGACGGCACGTTCACGGTCACCGGAGTTCCCGTCGGCACCTACACGGTGAAGGCTATGATGATGGGCTATACGGCGGTCGAGAAGACGGGCGTCGCGGTGAACGCGGGGCTTTCGACGGAAGTCACTTTCCAGCTCGTGGAAGCCGTCGTGGGCCGCACTCAGGAGATCGTCGTCGAGGCGGAGATTCCGCAGGTCAACGTGACCTCGAGCGACGTGCGGCAGCGCGTGTCGAGCGACCAGCTCAAGGAGCTGCCCGTCGACGACGTCGTTTCGGCGGTGGCGCTCAAGAGCGGCATCGTCAAGACGGGCGACGAGCTGCACGTGCGCGGCGGGCGTTCGGCGGAGGTTCAGATGCAGATCGACGGCGTCCCCGTCGACGATCCGCTCGGCGGTTCGATGTCGGTCGGCCTCCTCGGCACGGACGCGAGCGAGGTCATCACGGGCGGCATGGACGCGGAGTACGGCAACGCGCAATCGGCGATCATCAACATCAGCACCCGCGAGGGCGGCAAGAGTTTCGAGGGACAGGTCCGGTACATGACCGACGATTTCGGCCGCAGCGACAAAACGTACACGAACTATGACAGGCTCAGCGTCGGATTCGGCGGTCCGACGCCCCTCAGGAGCCTCACCTATTACATGTCCGGAGAAGCGACCTTTTTCGACGGCGACAACTGGACGATCGCGCAGCGGAACGAGACGAAGATACTCGGCGATTGGCTCAAATACTCCGATCGGCAGTACGCGTCCTACAACCTTCAGGGCAAGCTCGCCTATCAGGTCAATCCGAGGTTCAAGGTCGTCGGCGAAGCGATCTACTCCCACTCCGTCGGCAATCCATATGCCCACAACTGGAATATCGAGGGATACGTCCAGAAGATATATCGATTCGTGGCGCTCCGGCCGAGCCGCGATTCCCAGACCGAGGACGCGCGCTCTTTCGGCGCGTATACGAGCGTGTATCAGGGGGATTGGCTAAAGAACGTCCCCGCTCGCGTCGAATATTATCCCGGCACGCTCGAGGAACGGCGCAGGGTCGTCTATCCGATCGTCGTCTACGCCAAGGTGCGCGATCCGAACGATCCGACGCGGCCGGCCTTCGTCGTCCGGTACGACAATTTCTACGCGCGCATGCTGACCGACGTGTACGGACGCGAGGGCGAGGTGATCTGGGACGAGGCGGTCATCGACGGACAGGGCAATTTCGTGCGCCACGAGAGCAAGCTCCTGTTCGAAGGCTTCCAGAATCCCGAAAGCAGATTCAGCCATTTCAGGGACGATTCGAGCTACGTGTACTTCAACTCGGCCGATAACGTCACGACGGGCACCTCCGACGACCTTAACCTCAAGGTCGCCATCAACCACAACGTCTCGGACGACGTGCTCTATACGGTCAACTTCACGAGGCTCCGGTTCAAGAGCCTCAGCACGGTCAACGGCAAGACGCCGGCCGAGTTCTCGACGGCCGGGACCCCGGGGACCCTTCCGAGCGGATCGTGGAGATACAGCGGCATCAGCAGCGAGGATTTCTACACCGATCCGGACAATCCGTATTACGTCACCGCCTACGACTGGCCGCAGTATCTGGATCGC
>JAFNGP010000272.1:183-3160 GCA_017885175.1 bacterium | reverse complement strand
ACGAACATCTCGACGAAATCGGAACCGCTCATGCTGAAGAACGGCACGCCCGCCTCTCCGGCGACCGCCTTCGCGAGAAGGGTCTTCCCGGTGCCGGGCGGTCCGAGGAGAATGACTCCCTTCGGAATCCGCCCCCCGAGCTTCTGGAATTTCTTCGGATCTCGCAGGAATTCGATGATCTCCTGGAGCTCCTCTTTCGCTTCATCGACGCCGGCGACGTCGGCGAAGGTCACGCGCGGCAGGCCGGCGTCGATCATCTTCGCCTTGCTCTTGCCGAACGAGAACGCCTTGTTGCCTCCGGACTGCATCTGGCGCATGAGGATGATCCAGAGGACAAAGAGCGCGAGGAGGGGGAGCGCCGTGGCGAGCGCCTTCACCCAGACGCTGCCTCCCGGAAATTCCGCCTCGATCTGGGTGTCGGGATTCTTCGCCCAGATCTTGTCCGGCAGGTCCTTGTCTTCGGCCGGGAGAATGACGCGAAAGCTCGAAATGGTCGCGTCGCCGTTGCCCATGGGGATCACGATCTCGCTCACGAGCTTTCCCTTGAGCTCGAGCCCCTTGATCTTCAGGCGGGCCACGTTGCCCTTCTCGATCTGCTTGACGAACTGGGTGTAGGTGAGCGTCCACTCCCGTTCCTTGTTCGTGTTGAAGAGAAGGTATGCCATGAACATGATGATGAGGACCATGACCCAGAGCGCCATCGATCGCGACGTCCGCTGGGGGCCCGGCAGGGGATTGGAGGGAGACCATTTCTTGGGCATCTGTTGTTCCTTGCGCGACTTGTTCTTATTCTGAGGGTCTTGCGTCATAAGAGTCCGTTTCCGGTTCAACCCGGAAAATAATGAATTAACGTGATTTTGTCCATACCAGGGATTCTATTTCGCTCCGGCGGCCGTTTCCGATTTCTTCTCTTCCGGCGCGGCCGCGGCGCTCGTGAGCTCGGCGATGTAAGCGAGATTCCGGAATCGCTCCATGAAATCGAGCCCGTAACCGACGACGAAGACGTCGGGCACCTTGAATCCGACGTAATCGACGGGCACCTTGATTTCCCGGCACGAAGGCTTGTCGAGGAGCGTGCAGACGCGCAGGCTGCGCACGCTGCGGTCTTCGAGCATTCGCTCGAGAAACGAGAGCGTGTGGCCGGTGTCGACGATCCCTTCGATGATGATGACATCGCGTCCGCTCACGCTCCGCTTGAGATCGTTCAGCACCTCGATTCGCTCGCTTCTCGTGAATCCGTCGCGATAGCTGTGAACGGTGATAAAATCGACTTCATGGGGAATCGTGATATGGCGGACGAGATCGGCGAGAAAAATAAAGCCTCCCTTGAGGAGGCTTATGAGAACGGGATTCCTATCCGCGTAATCCGCGGAGATCTGGCCCGCGATCTCGCGGACCCGCGTTTCGATTTCTTCCCGCGTTATGAGCACCCTGCCGATTTGCACAGCGCGGCCTTTCCGTTCGAACGTGATAGACGATACCCGCCTTCATCCGGGAACGGTATCACAAACTCCTCCCGCGGACATCATTTTTCGCCCGAAAGGGGAAAAAGTTTTATGCGCAGGGCCCCCCGCGTTCCGGGGCCGATTCTCGTCCGCTCGGCCGCCGCGACTCCCGGCACCCAGAATACGCCCCGCTCGTCCTCGAACACGGGGATCTCGCCCCGCCGCGAGAGCGGCACCTTTCGATCGATAAACAGGTCGCTGAGCTTCTTTCTGCCCTTCATGCCGAACGGGACGAAGCGGTCGCCCGGCTTTTTCCCCCTGACGCGCACGGGAAAAACGATTCCCGCGAAGCACGCCTCCGTTTCGTTCGCCTTCGGATCGACGCGCCTCGCGTTCACGCCCTCGACCGCCGCCGAGAGATTCCACCAGGGGAGGGGATACGCGCCGGGGCCGGCGATGATCACCTCGCCGGCGGCCGCGCGGCGGCCGGCGCTTTTCGACAGCACCAGGTTCCCGTGCTCGAGCCGGGCGACGATCCCGTGCGGAAAATGAACCGCTTTGCCCGATCGTCCCGAACGTATGAGCCGCTTGGCCGCGTCGAAGTGCGTCCTCTCGGCGTCCTGGAGCACGCCGAAGCGTTCGCGCAGCACGAGATCGACGAGGAGGTAGAGCTGGAAATCGGTGAGCTTCGCGATTTTCGAGAGCCGGAGCGCGACCTCATCCCGCGCGCCCGCGCGCGGAACAAGCTTGAAGAGCGGCTTTTCGAGCGTCTCCCATCCCTCGGCGAGATTCTCCCCGAGGCGGAGCAGCGCCGCCGCCGCCGCGGGGTTGTAGCCCCTCTCCAGATACGGGAGGAGCCGGTTCCTGATCCTGTTGCGGAGGAACCGGTTGTCGAGATTGCTCCGGTCGAGCGCATAGGGGACATGGCGGTCTCGGACGTGCGCTCTGAGCTCCGAGCGGCCGCACGCGAGAAGCGGTCTCACGAAGAGCCCTCGCCGTGGGGGGATTCCCTGGAGGCCCCGCCATCCCGAGCCCCTGATGATGTGATGGAGGATCGTCTCGACCTGGTCGTCCCGGTTGTGCCCGAGCGCGATGGAGCCGGCGTTCCAGGCGCGCGCCGTCTCTTCGAGAAAACGGTACCTGAGGAGCCTCGCCGTCTCTTCGATCCCCTTCTTCGTCCGGCGCGCCTCGGCGGGGACGCTTCCCGAACCGAGAAACAGGGGAATTCCCAGCTTGCCCGCCGCGTGCTGGACGAGCGCGCGCTCGCGGCCGGCCTCGGGACGGATTCCGTGGTCGAAATGGGCCGCGGCGATCTCGATGCCCATTTCGGCCGAAAGCTCCGAAAGAATCGTCATGAGCGCCATCGAATCGGCTCCGCCCGAAACCGCGATGAGCACCCTTGTGCCGGGCGCGATCATCCCGCGGGCGCGGATGTAATCCCTGACCTTTTCGATGCAGCTCATCTTAATGCGGACTTTGAGATATGGAGCGTAAGGGTCTGAATATAAATCTGGTGGCGGTGCAGGGACTCG